>NZ_JBJDNC010000014.1:0-133456 GCF_044900265.1 Pseudomonas sp. NPDC089406
GCAGGGGCCGGATGAATGGAGCGAGGATTTTTTGCTTACTTTTTGATCCTTCAAAAAGTGAGCCGCCGTAAGGGCGGAAAGGTGAATAAGCGTCACTACAAATAATGAATGCGCATACAACTATCAAAACCAACCAATACAACTATCAACAGACCAAACAGACCAAACAGACCAAACAGAAAATCACCGCGCCTCGATATGCGCAATCATCAACTGCACACTCTCATTCCCCCGAAACTCATTCACATCCAGCTTGTAAGCCAACTCCACCCACCGCACAGTAGGGTTCGGCCAAACCTCCCGGTCCACGCCAAAGGCAATCCCATCCAGCCGCACCGACCCGCACTCGCTCTTGAGCACCACTTTCAAATGCCGCTCCCCCACCACCCGCTGCTCGACCAGCTGAAACACCCCATGGAACAACGGCTCGGGAAAGTGCTGCCCCCAAGGCCCGGCATTGCGCAAAGCCCGCGCCAGGTCCAGGTGAAACTCCTCCACCGCCAGCACCCCGTCAGACAGCAGCCGACCGGTCAGGTCCTCCTCACGCAGTTGCCGCCGCACCTCAAGGTCAAACGCCTCGGCAAACGCCGGGAAATTCGCCTCAGGCAGCGACAGCCCAGCCGCCATGGCATGCCCGCCGAACTTGCTGATCAACGCCGGGTGGCGCGCCGCCACCGCATCCAGCGCATCGCGAATATGGAACCCCGCCACCGACCTTGCCGAGCCCTTGAGCATGCCGTCGCCGGCATCGGCAAAGGCGATGGTCGGGCGGTGGTAGCGCTCCTTCAGGCGCGAAGCCAGGATACCGATCACCCCCTGGTGCCAGTCCGCATCGAACAGGCACAGGCCATAGGGCATGGACTCGACCGGCAGGTCCTTGAGCTGGGCCAGCGCCTCGCGCTGCATGCCCTGCTCGATCGACTTGCGGTCCTGGTTCAGGCCGTCCAGTTGTTGGGCCATGTCCTGCGCAAGCGCCGCGTCGTCGCACAGCAGGCATTCGATACCCAGGCTCATGTCGTCCAGGCGGCCGGCGGCGTTAAGCCGCGGGCCGAGGATGAAACCCAGGTCGGTGGAGGTGATGCGCCGATGATCGCGACGGGCGACCTCCAGAATAGCCTTGAGCCCTGGCCGCGCACGGCCCGCACGAATGCGCTCCAGGCCCTGGTGGACCAGGATGCGGTTGTTGGCATCTAGCGGCACCACGTCGGCCACGCTGCCCAGCGCCACCAGGTCGAGCAGTTCGCCGATGTTCGGCTGCGCCTGTTGCTCGTAGCGGCCCAGGCTGCGCAAACGGGCACGCAGGGCCATCAGCACGTAGAAGATCACCCCCACCCCGGCCAACGACTTGCTGGGGAACGTGCAGCCCGGCTGGTTCGGGTTGACGATGGCGTCGGCATCCGGCAACTGCTGGCCAGGCAGGTGGTGGTCGGTCACCAGTACCTGGAGCCCGGCAGCCTTGGCCGCCGCCACACCCTCGACGCTGGAGATGCCGTTATCCACGGTGACCAGCAACTGCGGCTGGCGCTGCAGCGCCACCTCGACGATTTCCGGGGTCAGGCCGTAGCCGTACTCGAAGCGGTTGGGTACCAGATAATCGACATGGGCCGCACCCAGCAGGCGCAGGCCGAGCACGCCGACGGTGCTGGCAGTGGCGCCGTCGGCATCGAAGTCACCAACGATGAGGATGCGCTGACGCTGGTCCAGGGCCTGCACCAGCAGGTCCACCGCCGCGTCGATGCCCTTGAGCTGCTGGTAGGGCAGCAGCCGTGCCAGGCTCTTGTCCAGCTCGGCCTCGCTCTGCACGCCACGGGCGGCGTACAGGCGGGTCAGCAAGGGGGGCAGGTTGCCCAGCAGGGGCAGGGTCGACGGCAGGGGGCGGGGTTCGATGCGCATGGGGTCTTCGGTAATCAGGTAAAAGTCGACTCAGCGCTCGCCGAGCAGCCACTGCAGCTGCACTTCGTGCTGGCCGCGGTCGTCGGTGACGAAGATCGTGCCTTCGCTGATCATCACGTCCCACTTGATGGTGCGCGGCATGTCGGTGGCCAGCACCTCCAGCACTTCCTGCGGTACTGCGGCGATGCTCAGGTTCTTCAGGCCCTTGACCGCGCCGACCACCTTGCCCTCCCACACCCGCAGGCTGCCGTAGGCCAGCAGGCTGGTGCGCTCGGTACGGCGCGAGCACCAGGTCAGGCGGTCGGCATCCGGCTGGCCGACTTCGATCCAGTGCAGGATGCGGTCGTCCAGGCTCTTTTCCCACAGGGCAGCTTCGTCGACGTCCGACAGGCCACGGCCGAACGACAGGTTCTCGTTGTACCAGAGGGCATAGGCCAGCAGGCGCACAGCCATGCGCTCCTCGGTTTCCGACGGATGACGGGCGATGGTCTGGCGCACGCTCTCGTAGACGCCGCGGTCGAGGTCGGTGAGGTTGAGTTCGAACTTGTAGGTGGTGGACGGCTGGGCCATGGGCGCGGGCTTCGTTGAAAAGAAAGTCGCACAGTCTAACTGATCCTGCGCTCTCGCGGGCCGGCCGGTCTGCCGGATTACTGGTTGCCGGCTGTCTTGCGCTGCCTGTACCGGCCCTATCGCCGGCAAGCCGGCTCCTACAAGGTTATGCAAGCCCGTACGGTCAGCAGATGACAGGGGCCACCGTATACCTGCCACCGCCCAGCTGTGATACAACCACCGCTCAACGCCCTTCGCCACGGATGCCCCATGCCCACGCCCAGCAAACCCCTCGCCGGCCTGAAAGTCATCGAGCTTGGCACCCTGATCGCCGGCCCCTTTGCCTCGCGCATCTGCGCCGAGTTCGGCGCCGAGGTGATCAAGGTCGAGTCGCCCGACGGCGGCGACCCGCTGCGCAAGTGGCGCAAGCTGTACGAGGGCACGTCGCTGTGGTGGTTCGTGCAGGCGCGCAACAAACAGTCGCTGACCCTCAACCTCAAGCACCCCGAAGGCCGCGAGGTGCTCAAGCGCCTGCTGGCCGAGGCTGACATCCTGATCGAGAACTTCCGCCCCGGCGTGCTGGAAAAACTCGGCCTGGGCTGGGATGTGCTGCACGCGCTCAACCCGCGTTTGGTAATGGTGCGCCTGTCAGGCTTCGGCCAGACCGGGCCGATGAAAGACCAGCCAGGCTTCGGTGCGGTGGGCGAGTCCATGGGCGGGCTGCGCTACATCACCGGCTTCGAGGACCGCCCGCCGGTGCGCACCGGCATTTCCATCGGCGACTCCATCGCCGCCCTGTGGGGGGTGATCGGCGCGCTGATGGCCCTGCGTCACCGTGAAGTGAACGGCGGCCAGGGCCAAGTGGTGGATGTTGCGCTGTACGAGGCGATCTTCGCCATGATGGAAAGCATGGTGCCGGAGTTCGACGTGTTCGGCTTTATCCGCGAACGCACCGGCAACATCATGCCGGGCATCACCCCGTCGTGCATCCACACCACCGCCGATGGCCGCCATGTGCAGATCGGTGCCAACGGCGATGCCATTTTCAAGCGTTTGATGCAGGCCATCGGCCGCCACGACCTGGCCGACGACGCCAGCCTTGCCAGCAACGATGGCCGCGACGCCCGACGCGACGAGCTGTACGGGGTAATCGACCGTTGGGCCAACAGCCTGCCGCTGGCCGAGGTGATGCAGGTACTGAACGCCGCCGAAGTGCCGGCCAGCCGCATCTATTCGGCCGAAGACATGTTCAGCGACCCGCAGTACCTGGCCCGCGAGATGTTCCTGCAGGCCAAACTGCCGGACGGCAAGCCGTTCAAGATGCCCGGCATCGTCCCCAAGCTGTCCGACACGCCGGGCTCGGCCGACTGGGTGGGCCCTGAACTGGGCCAGCACACCGCCAGCGTACTGGACGGGCTGGGCTACGACGCCGCCGCCATCGCCCGCCTACGTGAGAGCGGCGCGGTCTGACCGCGCCCGGCCCCATGCGCAGCCTTCGCCTGATCGCCCTCGCCGCCCTGCTGCTAGGCGCCTTTGCAGCTCAAGCCGGCGAAGCGCGCGAGCGCTTGTTGTGGCTGATACGCGACCTGCCGCCGTTCACCATTTTCGAAGGCCCGGCCAAGGGCCAGGGCGTGGTCGACCAGATGCTGCCGCTGCTGATGGCGCAGATGCCCGAGTACGACCACAGCATCGTGCGGGTCAACCGCGCCCGCGGCATCCAGATGCTTCAGGAGAGCAGCTTCACCTGTGACCCCAGCCTGCTGTGGACCGCAGAACGGGCCAAGTACGTGTACTTCTCCAAACCCCTGCTGGCAGCCATGAGCAGTGGCCTGGTGGTGCGCCGGCAAGACCAGGCGCTGCTGGCGCCCTACCTTGAGCAACACCAGGTCGACCTTGCCCAACTGCTGGCCGGCACCCAGCTGAAGCTGGGCATCGTCGCCGAGCGCAGCTACAGCACACAGGTGGACGAGATCCTGCGCCAACTGCCCGACAGCGCCCTGAGCCGCCACTATGGCAACGAAGCTACTGCGAGCCTTCTGCAAATGCAGCAACTGGGGCGCCTGCAACTGGTGCTGGGTTACTGGCCGGAAATTCGCTACCTGATCCAGCAGCAAGGCGGCTCGCTCGACGGCTATGCGTTCTACCCGATCAAGGGGGTAGACCACTATCAGTTCCTGCGCGTGGGTTGCTCCGACACGCCGCTGGGGCGCAAGGCCATCGCCCATATCGACCGGCTGCTGCCGGAGCTGGGCCGCGACACCCTCCCCGCCCTGTACGCCCGCTGGCTCGACCCGAACCAGCAGGCCGACTACCTGGAGCAGGCCAGGCGCCTGTTCGAGGCTGCCCCCAGCCTCAGCACCCAGCCCTGAAACAGGCAAAAAGAAACCCCGGACGCTGGGGAGGACGGCCGGGGTCAAGCGAAAGCCTGTGAGGCTTCCCGGGGCAACCTGACACTACCGGAGCAAAGCACCGTCAGACTGCCCTTGCTGATTCAGATGCGCCTGTCAGGCAAAGGTTCCCTGGGGTTGGCGTTGGTGCTGCAAGGCGGCGATCACGCAGGGTTGCAGGCGCCCTTCGGCGATTTGCAGGTCACGGTGCAGGCCGTCGACCAGGTCGACCAGCAACTGCTGCTCCAGCAACTGGCGTGCAGCGACCTTGCGCTGCAGGGTGAGCGTGCCGTGTTCGTCGTGGAGTGTCAGTTGGCGGCTGCCATCGCTGTCGATGTGGCCGAGGGTGGCGTGGTAAGGGGTCAGGGCATCGTTGAGCAGTCTGCAGATTCTTTCCATCCGGAACACTCGCTGGCTGGTGGACATATGGGAACTGACCATCGAGCCCGTGGGAAAGTTCGCCCTACCGGCCCGCCCTACCGAGCATGCGCGGGCAGTGTGACAGTTTGCAGGCAGCGCCCTGTTCGGCTTACAGACGGGCCAGGGCCTTTTCCAGGGCTACGGTCGATACCGGCCAGGGCAACTCGCCCACCACCCGAAAACCTCGCCTGCGGGCCTCCAGGGCCATGTCGTGGCGTTTGTCGTCGACCTGGCCGACGAACAGCAACGCGCGTGGCGCAGGCTGGGCCTGCAAATGCTGGAGCAATGAAAGGGCGCAGGGTTCGGGCATGCCGTGGTCGAGTACCAGCACATCAACGGTACGCTCACGGCCCAGGCAGGCGGTGGTGTTGAGCAGGTCGTCGCTTAGCCGCACGTTGAACACACCTTGGGCGTTGAAGGCCTGGTGCAGGGGGATCTGGTGGAAGGGGCGGGCCTGGTGGATGAGGACGTGGAGGCTGCGCATGGGCTTCTCCGGGCAGAAGTGAAACCTGCACTTTAGGGATGGCCATGCGCCGGCTGAATAGGAAAAGTCCGAGAAAGCGCCGGGTATTTTCTCGAATGATCAATCGACATGCCCTTGGGCACGCGAGCCATCGTGCAATCTGACCCTGGTGCGCTCGACTGCACATGATGGCACCGGCTTCGCCGGTGTTCGCGGCTAAAGCCGCTCCCACAGGGGTTGCATTAGCCTCAGGCCCGCGCTGCACCTGTAGGAGCCGGCTTGCCGGCGATAGGGCCGGTACAGCCAGCAAAGGGCACGCGCCCCCAAAGTCGGAGCGTGCCCTGTACATGCCTTACAGCGGCTTGCCGCGGTTACCGTGCTGGCTGACGAAGGCCTGCACGGCCTTCAGGTCGTTGGCCAGTACCGTGCAGCGCTCTTCGCGGCTGAACAGGTCGCTCAGGTGGGCTGGCAATTCCAGCGCCTTGCCAACGCCGGCCTTCTCCACCGCCTCGGGGAACTTGACCGGGTGCGCAGTACCCAGCACCACCATGGGCGTGTCCAGGCTGCGGCGGCACTCTCGCGCAGCCTTGACGCCGATGGCGGTGTGCGGGTCAAGCACTTCACCGGTGCTGGCGAACACTTCGGCGATGGTCTCGCAGGTTTGCTCGTCGGTGACAGCCAGCGAGTCGAACAGCTTGCGGGCTTCGGTCCAGCGGTCCTGCTCGACGCTGAAGCCGCCACCTTGCTTGAAGGTAGCCATCAGCTCGGCAACTGCTGCGCCATTGCGCCCGTGCAGGTCGAACAGCAGGCGCTCGAAGTTGGACGAAACCATGATGTCCATGGACGGCGACAGGGTCGGGTGCAGGGCATCCTTGACGTACTGGTTGCCGCTCATGAAGCGGTGCAGGATGTCGTTGCGGTTGGTGGCCACCACCAGCTGGCTGATCGGCAGGCCCATGTTGCGCGCCAGGTAGCCGGCGAAGATGTCGCCGAAGTTGCCGGTCGGCACCGAGAACGCCACCGAACGGGCCGGGCCGCCCAACTGCAGGGCTGCGTGGAAGTAGTAGACGATCTGGGCCATGATCCGCGCCCAGTTGATCGAGTTCACTGCCACCAGGCGGGTGCCCTTGAGGAACGACTGGTCGGCGAAGCTGGCCTTGACCATTTCCTGGCAGTCGTCGAAGTTGCCTTCGATGGCGATGTTGTGGATGTTGTCGCCAAGGATGGTGGTCATCTGCCGGCGCTGCACTTCCGACACACGCTGGTGTGGGTGCAGGATGAAGATGTCGACGTTGTCGCAACGGCGGCAACCTTCGATGGCGGCCGAGCCGGTATCACCGCTGGTGGCACCGACGATTACCACGCGCTCGTTGCGCTTGACCAGCACGTGGTCGAGCAGGCGGCCGAGCAGTTGCAGGGCGAAATCCTTGAACGCCAAAGTCGGGCCGTGGAACAGCTCCATCACCCACTCGTTGCCGTTGAGCTGGCGCAGCGGCGCCACCGCGGCGTGGGCGAAGTTGCCGTAGGTTTCTTCGAGGATCTTCTTGAAGTCGGCGTCAGCGATGCTGCCGGTGACGAACGGGCGCATCACCCGGAAGGCCAGCTCGTGGTACGGCAGGCCGGCCCAGGAGGCGATTTCTTCCTGGGTGAAGCGTGGCAGGTTCTCGGGAACGTACAGGCCGCCGTCGGTGGCAAGGCCGGCCAGCAGCACGTCTTCGAAGTTCAGGGCCGGAGCCTGGCCGCGGGTACTGATATAGCGCATGGGTGCAAACCTTCGATGCTGGGCGCGGGCCGCCGTCGCGGCCCGCCGCCGGAATTAATTGAGCTGTTCGACGCGGATGCGTACAACCGGGCCAACCACGTCCTGCAGGGCCTCCAGGGCGACGATGGCGTCGTTGATGCGCTGCTCGACCACACCGTGGGTCAGCAGGATCATCGGCACCAGGCCGTCCTGCTCCTCGGCTTCCTTCTGCATGATCGACTCGATGTTGATGCCGCGCTCCGAGAGGATGCTGGCCACCTGGGCAAGCACGCCCGGGTGATCCTTGGCCTGGATGCGCAGGTAATAGGCGCTTTCGCAGGCTTCGATCGGCAGGATCGGGTGGGCCGACAGCGAGTCGGGCTGGAACGCCAGGTGCGGCACGCGGTTCTCAGGGTCGCTGGTCATGGCGCGGACCACGTCCACCAGGTCGGCCACCACGGACGAAGCGGTCGGCTCCATGCCGGCGCCGGCGCCGTAGTACAGGGTCGAGCCAGCAGCGTCGCCGTTGACCATCACCGCGTTCATCACGCCGTTGACGTTGGCGATCAGGCGGTCGGCCGGGATCAGTGTCGGGTGCACGCGCAGCTCGATGCCTTCGGCGGTGCGACGGGCCACGCCCAGGTGCTTGATGCGGTAGCCCAGGGCTTCGGCGTAGTTCACGTCAGCGGTGGTCAGGCGGGTGATGCCTTCGGTGTAGGCCTTGTCGAACTGCAGCGGGATGCCAAAGGCGATGGACGCCAGGATGGTCAGCTTGTGCGCGGCATCGATGCCTTCGACGTCGAAGGTCGGGTCGGCTTCGGCATAACCCAGCGCCTGGGCTTCGGCCAGTACGTCGGGGAAGGTGCGGCCCTTCTCGCGCATTTCGCTGAGGATGAAGTTGCCGGTGCCGTTGATGATGCCGGCCAGCCAGTTGATGCGGTTGGCCGACAGGCCTTCGCGGATCGCCTTGATCACCGGGATGCCGCCAGCCACGGCCGCTTCGAAGGCGACGATGACGCCCTTCTCGCGGGCCTTGGCGAAGATCTCGTTGCCGTGCACGGCAATCAGCGCCTTGTTGGCGGTGACCACGTGCTTGCCGTTTTCGATGGCCTTGAGCACCAGGTCGCGGGCGATGGTGTAGCCGCCGATCAGCTCGATGACGATGTCGATTTCGGGATTGGTCGCTACTTCGAACACGTCAGCGGTAATGGGGGTACCGGTAATCTGGCAGTTCGGGTTCTGCGAGCGCATGGCAATCTGTGCCACTTCAATACCGCGCCCGGCACGGCGGGCAATCTCCTCGGCGTTGCGCTGAAGTACATTGAAGGTACCGCCACCGACGGTCCCCAACCCACAGATGCCTACTTTGACCGGTTTCACTGTGAACTCCCCATTGAACGGCCGGCACCTGCGCCGACCGTGAAACATGCCGTCACCCCATGACGACGGCGTACTGAATTGGTTACTTGGCTGCTTGCTGCTGGCCAGCCAGGGCCAGTTTGGCCACTTGCGGTGCCGGCTGGTAGCCCGGAATCACCTGACCGCTTTCCAGCACGATGGCCGGCGTGCCGTTGACGCCGATCGACTGGCCCAGGGCAAACTGCTTGCCCACCGGGTTGGTGCACTTGGCGGCCTTGATTTCTTTACCCTCGACCATCTTGTCCATCGCCGCGCGGCGGTCGCTGGAGCACCACACCGCCTGCAACTGCTCGTCACCCGGCGAACCCAGGCCCTGGCGCGGGAACGCGACATAGCGCACTTCGATGCCGCGCTTGTTCAGCTCGGGCACTTCGGCGTGCAGCTTGTGGCAGTAGGGGCAGGTGGTGTCGGTGAATACGGTGATGTGCGACTTGGTCTCGCCCTTGGCCGGGTACACGACCATCTCCGCAGCCGGGATGCCGTTGATCAGCTTGGCGATGCCCTGGCGCTCGGTTTTTTCGGTGAGGTTGACCGGCTTGCCGTCCTGGATCTGGAACAGGTAGCCCTGCATCACGAACTGGCCGTCGGCACTGGCATATAGCACCCGGCCGCCTTGCAACTTGACTTCGTACAGGCCGTCGAGCGGGCTGCTGGCAACGCTTTCGACCGGCACTTCCAGCGACAGGTTCTGCAACGATTTGCGGATCGCCTGTTCGGCGTTGGCATTGCCGTCGGTGGCCGCGGCGGCGGCAAAGGTACTGGCCAGCGCCAGGGCGGCGGCGGCGAAAATCTGGGTCACGCGCATGGGGAACTCCTGAGGGCGGACGGGGCCGGCGCGGCATGCCTGCGGGGTGAAACGCGGCGTTCGGGCGGCCCTTGCAACAAACCGCCCAAGCCTACCACAACAGAGGCCCGCAGAATGGCCCCTCATGCACCAGTCGGCGGAACATGAATATCATTCATCCACGCGGGTGGTGCTGGGCATGCAGCTGCTGCAGGCGGGCCTTGGCCACGTGGGTGTATATCTGCGTGGTAGACAGGTCGCTATGCCCCAGCAGCATCTGCACCACGCGCAGGTCGGCGCCGTGGTTGAGCAGGTGGGTGGCGAAGGCGTGGCGCAGCGTGTGCGGCGACAGCGGCTTGTCGATGCCGGCTACCCGAGCATGGTGCTTGATGCGGTGCCAGAAGGTCTGGCGGGTCATCTGCTCGCCACGCTGGCTGGGGAACAGCACGTCGCTGGGGCGGCCATTGAGCAGCTCGGCGCGGCCGTCGCGCACATAGCGCTCGATCCACACCACCGCCTCCTCGCCCATGGGCACCAGGCGCTCCTTGCTGCCCTTGCCCATCACCCGCAGCACGCCCTGGCGCAGGTTGACCTGGTCGAGGGTCAGGCTGACCAGTTCAGTAACCCGCAGGCCACAGGCATACAGCACCTCGAGCATGGCGCGGTCGCGCTGGCCGATGGCTTCGCTGCGGTCCGGGGCCTGCAACAGGGCCTCGACGTCGGCCTCGGACAGCGACTTGGGCAGCGGGCGGCCCAGTTGCGGCATGTCTACCTGCAGCGTCGGGTCGACACCGATCATGCGCTCGCGCAGCAGGTAGCGGTAAAAACCGCGCACACCGGACAGAAAGCGCGCCGTGGAGCGCGGCTTGTAGGCCTGGTCAAAGCGCCAGGCCAGGTGGTCGAGGATCAGCTCGCGGCCGGCATCGGGCAACGCCACGCCTTTTTCCTGCAGCCAGCCGTTGAACAGGGCCAGGTCACTGCGGTAGGAGGCGCGGGTGTTGTCGGACAGGCCTTTTTCCAGCCAGAGGGCGTCGAGGAACTGGTCGATCAGGGGGTGGTCGAGGGCGGGCATGCGCAACTGCTGGATATTGGAGGTGGGCCTAGTGTTTCACAGCCACCAAGGGCTTGTCGCGGCCGGTGACGCTTGAGCTGTGTAGGAGCGGCCTTGTGTCGCGATGGGCTGCGTAGCAGCCCCAGGATCTCGGCATCATGCACAATTGCCGGGGCTGCTACGCAGCCCATCGCGACACAAGGCCGCTCCTACAACTGTCGTGCCTGGCCGTGCACCCATCAAGCCTGCGGCAAAACCGGCACCGGGCGCTTGTCCTCGTCGATGGCGACGAAACTGAACACCCCGTGGATGGCCCGCTCGCGGCCATCGAGGTACATGTTCTCGACGAACACATCCACCTGCACCTGCAGGCTGGTGTTGCCGACTTTCACCACGGTGCCGACCAGTTCGACGATGGTCCCGGCCGGGATCGGGTGCTTGAAGTCGATGCGGTCGGTGGACACGGTCACCAGCGGCAGGCGGCAGAAGCGCGTGGCGGCGATGAACGAGACTTCGTCCATCCAGGCCAGGGCGGTGCCGCCGAACAGGGTGTTGTGGTGGTTGGTGGTATTGGGGAACACCGCCTTGGTCACGCGGGTTTCCGAAAGCTCCGTGCGGCGCTGGATTTCCTGGTCTCGAGGGGTCATGGGCAACTCACATCGTAAGGGCTTGAAGACAGTGTCGCCTGCTTCGCGGGTAAACCCGCTCCCACAGGGGCAGCGTTGGTTTCAAAGGTGGCTGGGTAGCTGTGGAAGATGCCAACCCACCAGTACAGGGCGCAGAAAGCAAAAAAGCAGCCCGAAGGCTGCTTTTTTCTCGCAAGGTGGCCTAAGCCACCCGGCAAACTGTCATCAGGACAGTTTTTCCTTGATGCGAGCGGCTTTGCCGGACAGGTCGCGCAGGTAGTACAGCTTGGCTTTACGCACGTCACCACGACGTTTCACGGCCAGGCTGTCGATCTGCGGGCTGTAGGTCTGGAAGGTACGCTCTACGCCGACGCCGCTGGAGATCTTGCGCACGGTGAAGGCGCTGTTCAGACCGCGGTTACGCTTGGCGATAACGACGCCTTCGAAAGCCTGCAGACGCGAGCGGTCGCCTTCCTTCACTTTAACCTGGACGACAACGGTGTCGCCTGGTGCGAAGGTAGGGATCTCTTTGCTCATCTGTTCAGCTTCGAGCTGCTGGATGATCTTGTTGGTCATGCTGTGCTCCTAAGATGGATACGCGATCCACCATCGATACGTTTAACTATCGTCCCGCTCGCGGAGATATTCCTCGAGCAGCTTCTTCTCTTCTCCAGAAAGCGAGCGACTTTCCAGAAGATCGGCGCGTCGTTCGAAGGTCCTACCAAGGGACTGCTTCATCCGCCATCGCCGGATATGTGCATGGTTGCCACTTAGCAACACGTCGGGAACACGCTGATCCGCATACACCTCAGGTCGGGTGTAGTGCGGGCAATCCAGCAGACCGTCGGTGAAAGAGTCTTCCTCCGCCGAGTCCACATGCCCTAAAGCTCCGGGCAGCAGCCGTGTAACCGCATCGATCAGTACCATGGCCGGCAGCTCGCCACCGGAAAGCACATAGTCACCAATCGACCACTCCTCATCGACATGAGCCTCGATAAAGCGCTCGTCGATGCCTTCATAACGACCGGCGATCAGGATCAACGATTCCTGTTCGGCCAGGCCTTTGACCGCCTGCTGAGTCAGCTTGCGGCCTTGTGGCGAAAGGTAGATCACCTTTGCCGATGCTCCGGTCGCCTGCCTGGCGCTAACCAGGGCGTCTTCCAGAGGCTTGATCTTCATCACCATGCCCGGACCACCGCCAAACGGCCGATCATCCACGGTGTGGTGGCGATCTGTGGTGTAGTCCCGCGGGTTCCAGCAGGTCACTTGCAGCAACCCCTGTTTCACCGCGCGGCTGGTAATGCCGTACTCCGTGATGGCCGAGAACATCTCGGGGAACAACGTGATGACGTCTACGCGAAGGTTACCCATCGTTTAGAAGTCCGCGTCCCACTCAACCCGCATCACGCCTGCTTCCAGGTCGATATCGAGCACGCATTGCGCCGTATAGGGCAACAAACGCTCGCGATCATCCAGGCTGCCTGCGCAGGGTTTGACCACCATTACATCGTTCGCGCCGGTCTCCAACAGGTGATCGATCGTGCCGAACAGTTGTTCGTCCTGATTGATGACCTTCAGGCCCACCAACTGGTACCAGTAGTACTCGTCAGCTGCCAGGTTGGGCAAAAGGCTGCGCGGAATGCAGATTTCGAAGCCGCTCAGAAGACGGGCTTCTTCACGATCATCGAGGCCTTTCAATTTAACGACCAGACCCTTTGCAGAGCCACGACCGTTGACCAGCTCGACCTGTTTTACCTTGCCTTCATGCCGTAGCGTCCAGCGCGGGTAATCCAACAGGTTTTCAATCGGATCGGTAAAGGAAAACACCTTCACCTCGCCGCGAACGCCGTGAACCGAAAAAATCTTGCCAACGACGATCAGGTCGTCAGCCTTTTCTGGCGTCGCGTTCATACTGCTCAGGCTGCGGCCTTGGCAGCTTCCTTCAGCAGCTGAGCAACACGCTCAGACGGCTGCGCGCCCTGGCTCAGCCAGTAGGTGACGCGTTCCTGGTTGACCGACAGCTTGACTTCGGCGCCCGATGCGATCGGGTTGAAGAAGCCTACGCGCTCAACGAAACGGCCGTCACGGGCGTTACGCGAGTTGGTCACGGTCAGGTGGTAGAAAGGGCGCTTTTTCGAGCCGCCACGGGCAAGACGGATGGTTACCATGTGAACATCGTTCCTATAGTCGGTGCTGCAAAACTGAATGCCCAATGGGCACACGGGTGCCCAAAAGGCCGCATATTCTCGGGGAATACACGGACATTTGCAAATGCCTTTTTCGGCGAGCGCCTGGCCCACCGTTCAGTCCTGCCGGTTGAAGCCGCCTGACGGCAGCCATGTTCCCGCCAAAGCGGGGGTCTGGCCGGCCTCCTTATATAAAGGAAGCCAGCCGAATTGATTACATCTTCGGCATGCCGCCACCGGGCAGCATGCCGCCAAGGCCGCGCATCATCTTGGCCATGCCGCCCTTGGCGGAGAATTTCTTCATCATTTTCTGCATCTGCTTGTGCTGCTTGATCAAGCGGCCGATATCCTGCACCTGGGTGCCGGAACCCAGGGCGATGCGGCGCTTGCGCGAACCGCTGATCAGGTCAGGGTCGCGGCGCTCGGCAGGGGTCATGGAGTTGATGATCGCCTCCATCTGCTTGAACTGCTTCTCGGCGGCGCCCTGGGCGTTGCCCATCTGCGACAGGTTCATGCCACCGATGCTCGGCAGCTTGTCCATCAGGCCGCCAAGGCCGCCCATGTTCTTCATCTGCTGCAGTTGGTCGCGGAAGTCTTCAAGGTCGAAGCCCTTGCCCTTCTTCAGCTTTTTCGCAAGCTTGTCGGCCTTGGCCTTGTCGATGTTCTGTTCGGCCTGCTCGATCAGGCTGAGCACGTCGCCCATGCCGAGGATGCGCGAGGCGATACGGTCAGGGTGGAACGGCTCCAGGGCCTCGGTCTTCTCGCCCATACCGATGAACTTGATCGGCTTGCCGGTGATGGCGCGCACCGACAGCGCAGCACCGCCACGGGCGTCACCGTCGACCTTGGTCAGCACCACGCCGGTCAGCGGCAGGGCGTCGCCGAAGGCCTTGGCGGTGTTGGCGGCGTCCTGGCCGGTCATGGCGTCGACCACGAACAGCGTCTCGATCGGCTTGACCGCGGCGTGCAGGGCCTTGATCTCGTCCATCATGTCGGCGTCGACGTGCAGGCGACCGGCGGTATCGACGATCACCACGTCGATGAACTTGAGCTTGGCTTCGCGGATGGCCGCCTCGGCGATGGCCACCGGCTTCTGGCTGATGTCGGACGGGAAGAAGGTCACGCCGATGTCGTTGGCCAGGGTTTCCAGCTGCTTGATCGCCGCCGGGCGGTAGACGTCGGCCGACACCACCATCACGCTCTTTTTCTTGCGCTCTTTCAGGTGGCGGGCCAGCTTGCCGGCGGTGGTGGTCTTACCGGCACCTTGCAGGCCGGCCATCAGCACCACGGCCGGTGGCGCGCTGTTCAGCGTCAGCTCTTCGTTGGCTGCGCCCATCAGGCTTTCGAGTTCGGCCTGGACAATCTTCACGAAGGCCTGGCCCGGGGTCAGGCTGCGCGACACTTCAGTGCCGACCGCACGTTCCTTGACGCTGTTGACGAAATCCTTGACCACCGGCAGGGCGACGTCGGCCTCGAGCAGGGCCATGCGCACTTCGCGCAGCGTGTCCTTGATGTTGTCTTCGGTCAGCTTGGCCTTGCCGGTGACATGGCGCAGCGTCTGTGACAGGCGGTCGGTCAGGTTTTCGAACATGGTGATCCTTTCAGGCCCAGTGAAGCCGAGGTTTTTCAGGTGCCCGGGGAACAATGCACACACGCCGGGCACAGCAAGGCGGCGATTATAGCGGAGACTGCCAGCGGCGCACACCTTGGCGCCGGGTCTCTGGACATTCGGTGGCCTGGCCGGCCTCTTCGCGGGTAAACCCGCTCCCACAGGGGGCGCGTGACCTTCAGGCCTGCGCTGTAACCCGCGATTGATACGCAGTCTTCCTTGCCCACCGGGTTCTATGCCAAACTCCGTCCCTTTAGGGCTTGCCTGCCAGGACTTATGCTCTCTTCACCCAGCCTCCTCCCCAACCTGATCGCCGCCTTCCTTTATGTGGCCGCGACCGTCTTCCAGGCCACCGGCCTTGCCCGTGGCGTCAAGGCAGACAAGCGCCTGCTCGGCCTGCTCGGCGTATTGGCCGTGCTCGCCCAGGGCGGCGCGCTGTTCTTCCAGCTGATCACCCCGCTGGGCCTGAGCCTGGACTTCTTCAGTGCCGCCAGCCTGATTGCCGTGGCCGTCATCGCCCTGACCCTGCTCGCCTGCCTGAGCATCCCGGTAGAGAACCTGCTGGTGTTGTTGTTCCCGCTGGGCGCGGTCACCGCCCTGCTGGCCCAGTTCGCCCCGCCGGGCACGGTGCCGCTGATCAACGAAGAACCCGGCATCCTCGCCCATATTCTGCTGTCGATCCTGGCCTACGGCCTGTTCACCATTGCCGTGTTCCAGGCCCTGCTGCTGCTGCTGCAGGACCGCCAGCTGAAGAACAAGCACCCGTCCGGCATGATCCGCAACTTCCCGCCCCTGCAAACCATGGAAAGCCTGCTGTTCGGCTTCCTCTGGGCCGGCTGGGTCCTGCTCTCGCTTTCGTTGATTTCCGGCTGGCTGTTCCTCGACAACCTGTTCGCCCAGCACCTGGTGCACAAGACCCTGCTGGCCTGCGTGGCCTGGGTGGTGTTCAGCGTGCTGCTGTGGGGCCGCACCCGCCTGGGCTGGCGCGGCCACAAGGCAATCCGCTGGACCCTGGCCGGTTTCTGCCTGCTGATGCTGGCCTATTTCGGCAGCAAGCTGGTCCGCGAATTCATCCTGCATATCTGACGGCCGAATATGGACACCCTGCCGTACGCCCCGCTGCTCGGCACCCTCGCACTGGCCCTGCTGTGGTCGGCCTTGTTCACCGCCGTGGACATCGCCCGCCAGCAGCTCAACGGCCATGGCGAACCTGCGCTACCGGCCCAGGCCCTGGTGCTGTGCGCCAGTTTCGGCAAGCTGCTGGTACTGGGCCTGGCCTGCCTGCTCGGCCAGCGCTACAACGGTGAACACGGCTTCTGGATGGCCGGCCTGGCAGGTGCAATCACCCTGCTGGTAATCGCCGAATACCTGCCCCGACGCCTGGCCAGGCGCAACCCGCAGGCATTTGTCAGCCTCGGCGCCAGCCTGCTCAAACTCCCGCTCACCCTGCTACAGCCGCTGGCCTGCGTGCTGGACGGCATCGCCCGGCTGATCCTGCGCCCGTTCCGCGTGCAACCCAACGCCGTGGCACTGCACCCGCAGCAAGAGAGTGACGAGTTCGACGACGAGCCTCAGGAGCCCGCCCGCCACGGCCTGCTCGAAGGCCTGCAGGCGCTGGACAAGGTCACCGTCAACGACATCCTGATCCCGCGCAACGAAGTCGACGGCATCAACCTCGACGACCCCATCGAGCAGATCATCGAGCAGTTGATCGTCAGCCGGCATACCCGCCTGCCGGTGTACCACAACGACATCAACCAGGTTGAAGCGGTGCTCAACACCAAGCTGATCAGCCACCTGCTGCCACGCGCAGAACTCACCCTCGGGCAGTTGCAGGCCGCCTGCTACGAGCCCTACTTCGTCCCCGAGAGCACACCCCTGCAGCTGCAGCTGCTGAACTTCCACAAGCAGCAGCGGCGCATGGGCGTGGTGGTGGACGAGTACGGCGAAGTGCTGGGCATCGTCACCCTGGAGGACATCCTCGAGGAAATCGTCGGCGAGTTCGAGGACGAGCACAGCCTCGACAACCCCCACGTCCACCCCCAGCCCGACGGGCGTTTCGTCATCGAAGGCACCGCCTCGCTGCGCGAGATCAACCGCTCGCTGGGCTGGCACCTGCCCTGCGACGGCGGGCCGAAAACCCTCAACGGCCTGGTCACCGAGGCACTGGAAAGCATCCCGGAAAGCGCGGTGTGCCTGAAGATCGGCCGTTACCGCCTGGAAATCCTCGAAACCGAGGACAATTGCGCCAGCAAGGTACTGGTCTGGACCGTGACCCGATAGCTATACTCGAGTCACGCTTATCCAGCCCTGCCATCGCGCCTGCTACCCGCACTCCGCGCCCGATGGCCAGTCCGCACCACTGACACGCCCCGCGGTCCTGCTTCACCACCCCGAACAGTGCCCGCCCCCGCCTCTACCCCAGGGCCATCGTCAGTCGCGCGAACCATAACAATACGCTCCGGCCGCCCTGCGCCTGTCGCCTGGCCGTGCCCTGTGGAGCATCGACTGTCAGGGACCTACACAATGACAACCAGCAGCACCTGCGCCGGCTCTGCCCCGGCGGCCCCGGTCAACTCGCCTGCCCGGGTGGCCACTGCCAGCTTCATCGGCACCGCCATCGAGTTCTACGATTTCTACGTCTACGCCACCGCCGCCGCCCTGGTGATCGGGCCGATCTTCTTCCCGTCCGGCTCCGGCACCGTGCAAATGCTCGCGGCGTTCATCACCTTCGGCATCGCCTTCCTTGCCCGGCCACTAGGCTCGGCGCTGTTCGGCCACTTCGGCGACCGTATCGGGCGCAAGTCGACCCTGGTCGCCTCGCTGCTGCTGATGGGCGTGTCGACCACGCTGATCGGCGTACTGCCGGGCTACGACAGCATCGGCATCTGGGCGCCGATCATCCTCTGCGTGCTGCGCTTCGGCCAGGGCCTGGGGCTGGGCGGCGAATGGGGTGGCGCGGCGCTGCTGGCCACCGAGAATGCCCCCGAAGGCAAGCGCGCCTGGTTCGGCATGTTCCCGCAACTGGGCCCATCGATCGGCTTCCTGGCCGCCAACGGCCTGTTCCTGACCCTGGCGCTGGTGCTCAGCGACGAGCAGTTCCGCGAGTGGGGCTGGCGCATTCCGTTCCTGCTCAGCGCAGCCCTGGTGCTGGTCGGCCTGTATGTGCGCCTGAAGCTCGAAGAAAGCCCGGTGTTCGCCAAGGCCGTGGCACGCCAAGAGCGGGTGAAAATGCCGGTGGTCGAGCTGTTCAGCCAGTACTGGCTGCCGACCCTATTGGGCGCCGCCGCCATGGTGGTGTGCTACGCGCTGTTCTACATTTCGACGGTGTTCTCCCTCAGCTATGGCGTAAATACCCTGGGTTACACCCGCCAGAGCTTCCTTGGCATGCTGTGCTTCGCGGTGGTGTTCATGGCCCTGGCCACACCGCTGTCGGCCTGGCTCAGCGACCGCTACGGGCGCAAGCCGGTGCTGATCGTCGGCGGCCTGCTGGCGGTGGCTTCGGGCTTTGCCATGGAACCGCTGCTGACCTCTGGCTCCACCGCCGGGGTGACGCTGTTCCTGAGCATCGAGCTGTTCCTGATGGGGGTGACCTTCGCCCCGATGGGCGCCTTGCTGCCAGAACTGTTCCCGACCCACGTGCGCTACACCGGCGCCTCGGCGGCCTACAACCTGGGCGGCATCGTCGGCGCCTCGGCGGCACCGTTCTTCGCCCAGCAGCTGGTGAGCATGGGTGGGTTGAGCTGGGTGGGGGGGTATGTGTCGGCGGCAGCGGTGATCAGCCTGATTGCTGTCTTGTGCCTGAAAGAGACGCGCGATACCGCGCTTTGATCAGTTGGGGCTGCTTTGCAGCCCTTCGCGGGTTTACCCGCGAAGGGCCGCAAAGCGGCCCCGGATTGCATCAGAACTCGACCTTGACCGCCTGCGCAGCGCGGGTGGCCTTGGCCCGGGCAGCCTCGATCGACTCATCGCGTGCCAGACACACGCCCATGCGCCGGGTGCCGTTGATTTCCGGCTTGCCGAACAGGCGGATGGCGGTGTCCGGCTCGCTCAGGGCGGCGTTCAGGTTGGCAAAGCTGGTCTGCTGCGACTGGCCTTCCGGCAGGATCACCGCCGAAGCCGACGGGCCGAACTGGCGCACGGTCGGGATCGGCAGGCCGAGGATGGCGCGGGCGTGCAGGGCGAACTGCGACAGGTCTTGCGAGATCAGGGTCACAAGCCCGGTATCGTGCGGGCGCGGCGAGACTTCGCTGAACCACACCTGGTCGCCTTTTACGAACAGTTCCACGCCGAACAGGCCACGGCCACCCAAGGCATCGGTGACCGCCTGGGCCACCCGCTGCGACTCGGCCAGGGCTTTCGGGCTCATGGCCTGGGGCTGCCAGGACTCCTGATAGTCGCCCTTCTCCTGGCGGTGGCCGACCGGCGCCAGGAAGGTGGTGCCGCCCACGTGGCGCACAGTCAGCAGGGTGATTTCGTATTCGAAATCGATGAAGCCCTCGATGATCACCCGGCCCTTGCCGGCGCGGCCGCCTTCCTGGGCGTAGTCCCAGGCTTTTTGCAAATCGTCGGCGCTGCGCAGCAGGCTCTGGCCCTTGCCCGACGAGCTCATCACCGGCTTGACCACGCACGGGTAGCCCAGGTCGGCGACTGCATTGCTGTAGTCTTCGAAGGTGTCGGCGAAGTGGTACGGCGAGGTCGGCAGGTCCAGCTCTTCAGCGGCCAGGCGACGGATACCTTCGCGGTTCATGGTCAGCTGGGTGGCGCGGGCGGTCGGCACCACGGTGAAGCCTTCGCTTTCCAGCTCAACCAGGGTGGCGGTGGCAATGGCTTCGATCTCGGGGACGATGTAGTGCGGCTTTTCGGCTTCGATCACCGCACGCAGGGCCACGCCGTCGAGCATGTTGATCACATGGCTGCGGTGCGCAACCTGCATGGCCGGGGCATTGGCATAGCGGTCCACGGCGATTACCTCGACGCCCAGGCGCTGCAGCTCGATCACCACTTCCTTGCCCAGCTCGCCGCAGCCGCACAGCAGTACACGGGTCGCGGTCGGCGACAATGGGGTTCCGATACGGGTCATTTCAGGTCCTCGAAGGCGTCCGGGGCGGCGCTACGGGTGGCGCTGCCCGCTGAAAAAGGACCGGTATTCTACACCCTGGCCAGGGCGGATCGCATCAGCTGTAGCAGCCGGTTTGCCGGCGACCCGGCCCTGGCCGGCGTGCGTTGGCCCCGCCTGCGGCGGTGATCGCCGGCAAGCCGGCTCCTACAGGGGGCGAGGCTTGGCCTGGGCGCGCCAGGCCATGATCAGCCATACCGCGGTGACGCCGGCGAACTTCGACGCCATGGCGGTGCCGACCACCACCGGCGTAAGCGCGCCGATCATGCCGAAGAAGATGAAGGTGTCCACCGGGATGCTCAGCGCCGAGCTCAGCCACAGGCGATCACGCAGGGGCCGGCGGGTGATGCTGAACACCAGCCAGTCGATCAGCTCGGAAATGAAGAACGCCGTGGCACTGGCCAGGGCGATGGCCGGCTCCGAGGTGACGTAAGAGAGCACCAGCGCCACCAGCATCGCCACCAACGCGCCATGGCCGTAGCGGGTCTGCACCATGTCACGCAGGATGAACACCAACCCGCCCCAGGCGGACCAGATCACGTCCAGGTGCGGGGCACTGGAGAAGGCGTAGTTGATGAGCACCACGCTGCTGATGTAGGCGATGAGGTAGAACATGATCTGAGAATTCGCTGGGCAAGCGGCACAGAATACTTGAATTCGGAGTCAGCGCCAGAGCCTTCGCGGGTAAACCCGCTCCCACAGGCTTGTGATGGGCATGTGGGAGCAACTGCCTTGCTCAATTTCTAAAAGCTGGTGCGGTCCCTGTAAGAGCCGGCTTGCCGGCGATCACTGGCGCAGCCGGTGCCAGCTTTAGCCTGTGCAGGCCCTATCGCCGGCAAGCCGGCTCCTACAGGTACGGCACTGGCCTGAAGCTTATGCAATTCCTGTGGGAGCGGGTTTACCCGCGAAGAGGCCCGCGTTGCAATCGACCATTCAGAGGCCGATCACCAACCCCGCCGCCACCGCCCGCTCATGGCAAAGCTTGAGCACCACCCGCCGCTCGGCGTTGTCCATGCGCCCCCAGCGGGTGATCTCGTCCACCGTGCGCTGGCAGCCGGTGCAGATATCCTGCTCGTCCAGCGCACACACGCTGACGCAGGGCGAGGCCACCGGCCGCTCGCGGGGTGTGGCGTCAGTCATCGTCAGCCACCAGGTCGCGGGCATAACGCTCGGCGTTGTGCACGTAATGCGCGGCACTGGCCTCGAGCATGCGCATTTGCTGCTCGGTGAGCTCGCGCACCACCTTGCCTGGCGAGCCCATCACCAGCGAACCGTCGGGGATGACCTTGCCTTCGGGGATCAGCGCATTGGCGCCGATGATGCAGTGCTTGCCGATGCGCGCGCCGTTAAGTATTACCGCGTTGATGCCCACCAGGCTGTAATCGTCCACCGTGCAGCCATGCAGCATGGCGTTGTGGCCGATGGTCACGCCCTTGCCCAAGGTCAGCGGCGAGCCCATGTCGGTGTGCATCACCGTACCATCCTGGACGTTGCTGCCCTCGCCGATGTCGATCAGCTCGTTGTCGCCGCGCAGCACCGCACCGAACCACACGCTGGCACGGGCCTGCAGGCGCACCTTGCCGATCAGGGTGGCGGTGGGGGCGGTCCAGCTGGTGGGGTGGGCTTCGACCTTCATGTCGCCCAGGCGGTATTTCATGTGTGGCTCCTCAGGGTTTGGCGCAGGCGGCGGGGTTGGCCCCGCTCAGTTCTGGATGAAACGTTCCGGCGGCTGGTGCAGGCTGATGCCGGCGTCGTACAGCAGGTTGACCAGCTCGACGATCATGATCGCCGACAGGCCCCAGATCTTGTAGTCGCCATAACGGTAGCTGGGCACGTACCAACTGCGCCCCTGGTAGTCGATACGGTGGGTGTGGTCACGCGGGTCCTGGCGGAAGAACTCCAGCGGCACGCTGAACACTGCAGCAATTTCGGCATCGTTGGCGCGGTACTCGACGTAGTCGGGGATCAGCCCGACGAACGGCGTCACTTTCAGGCCATGCAACGAAATCAGCGGGCTGAGCGGGCCGATTACCTCGACCAGCCCCGGTGGCAGGCCGATTTCTTCTTCGGCTTCACGCAGCGCGGTGAATACCAGGTCCGGGTCTTCCGGGTCGCGCCGCCCGCCGGGAAAGGCTACCTCGCCGCCGTGGGTGGACAACCCCTTGGCGCGCAAGGTCAACACCAGCTCCGGCTCTTCGCTGCGGGTGATGGGCAGCAGCACCGCCGCTTCCGGGAAGCGTCGATCCACCTCCAGCGAGGCGGGGGTGTGGTTGCTCATTCGGCGAAGAAGCTCGTCCAGCATTACGCACTCTCGTGTCCAAGGCCTGCCGTGCATGATGCACCAAAAGCCGCGGGGCACCCAAGCCCCGCCCGCCGGGCGCCGCTTGCAGCGGGCGGGCCGGGCGCGCCAAGATAGCTCGAACCTACAGGAATGAAAGCATGAAATTCTGCAGCGCGTGCGGCCAGCCGGTCACCCAGCGCATCCCCGAGGGCGACAGCCGCCCGCGGTACGTGTGCGACCATTGCCAGACCATCCATTACCAGAACCCCAACATCGTCGCCGGGGTGCTGCCCACCTGGGGCAGCCAGGTGCTGCTGTGCCGGCGGGCCATCGAGCCGCGCCGAGGCTTCTGGACGCTCCCGGCCGGGTTCATGGAGAACGGCGAGACCCTCGATGCTGCCGCCCGTCGCGAAACCGTCGAGGAAGCCTGCGCCCGGGTGGGTGAAACCCGCCTGTACCAGCTGTTCGACCTGCCGCACATCAACCAGGTGCACGTGTTCTTTCGTGCAGAACTTGCCGACCTGGACTTTGCCGTGGGCGAAGAGAGCCTGGAGGTGCGCCTGTTCGAGGAACATGAGATCCCCTGGGGCGAGCTGGCTTTCCGCACGGTCACGCGCACACTAGAATGCTACTATCGCGACCGCATCAGGCAGCACTACCCCATAGGCCATGAATACCTGCCGCCGATGAACGTTTCGTCGCCCACCACTTGAGTCTTCAGGGATACGGTTTCATGCGCTGGTTGCTTGCCCTTTTCTGCCTCGGAATCGCCTCGCTGTCGCAGGCGGCCTACACCGAAACCATCATCCGCAAGCCGCTTTCGGCGGCGCCGGCGCCCACCACCCCTGCCGCCCCGGCGGTTCAGGAGCGGCTGATCGACAAGGTGCTGGTGCTCAAGTCCGAACGCCGCCTGCAACTGATCAGCCGTGGCGAGCCACTGAAGACCTACCGCATCTCCCTGGGCAAGCAGCCCAAGGGCGCCAAGGAGCGCGAGGGCGACAAGCGAACCCCCGAAGGCCTGTACTGGCTGGACTGGCGCAAGGTCAGCGACCGCTACAACCTGGCCATGCACATCTCCTACCCGAACATCACCGACGCCGCCAAGGCCCGCCGCGAGGGGGTCAGTGCCGGCAGCATGATCATGATCCACGGAACCCCGATCAACGAGGAATACCCCGAGTGGTACTTCCACACCCTGGACTGGACCGAAGGCTGCATCGCCATGCGCAACGACGACATGCGCGAGGTGTGGAGCCTGGTCAAGGACGGCACGCTGATCGAGATCAGGCCCTGACGGGCATAAGTACCGCTCCCCTGTAGGAGCGGCCTTGCGCCGCGAAGGGGTGCGTAGCGCCCCCGGATTCTGGGCATCATGCGTTATCGCCGGGGCTGCTGCGCAGCCCTTTCGCGGCACAAGGCCGCTCCTACAAAGACCGTGTTCAATCTTTGCGAAACGCGCTTGTTACATAACCTTTCAGCAAAGAAATCGCCTACAAAACTAAGTAATTTTTCCGACGCCAATCAAGGCACGGGACCGCATCCAACCGGCTAGACGCATCCATAGAATCCACGCAACCGAGTACCTCAGCCGTACACGAATTGCGGGATTGCCCGATGCCCAAAACGCTCAGCCGTGCCCTCAAACTGCCCCTCGCCTGCCTGCTGCTGCACCTGGCCGGCGCGTCTACGGCTTACGCCTCCGACCCGGCCAGCCAGCAACTGCGCGAGCAGCGCCAGGCCACCGAGCAGTTCGAACGCCAACAGCGCCTGCACCGCTGGCAACGCCAGGGGCAAGCCAACCAGTCACCCGCTGACAGCTCGCCAGACCAGACCGACGGCCCCTGCTTCCCGATAAGCGGCCTGCGCCTGGCCGGCAACCGCAAGCTCTCGGCCAGCGAGCTGGAACGCACCCTGCGTCCATTGCTGCAGCCCTGCCTGAACGTACCCGCCATCAACCAGCTGCTGCGTGCCATCACCCAACGCTACGTGCAGGCCGGCTACCCGCTGGCTCGCCCCTACCTGCGCAGCGCGCCCCGGCCCGGCGAGCCGCTGGACATCCTGATCGTCGAGGGCCACGTCGAAGCCATCGAACTGACCGAGCCGCTGCCGTTGTCGCTGCAAGGCGCCTTCCCTGCCCTGCTCGGCCAGCCGTTGCACCTGCCCGACCTGGAGCAGGGCCTGGACCAGCTCAACCGCCTGCGCGCCTACGAGGTCACCGCCGAACTGCTGCCCGGCCAGGCGCCGGGGGCCACGCAGGTCGCCCTCACCCCGCGCCAGGTGCGCAGCCGCTGGCATCTGGAAGGCCGCTTCGACAACCGTGGCAGCGAACTGACCGGGCGCAATCGCCTCAACCTCGGGCTGGGCATCGACAGCCCGCTGGGCCTGAACGACGACCTGCGCCTGTCGCAGCTTGCGACCGTACTCGGCGCCCCGGGCCAGAGCCGTGGCCTGAGCCTGTACTACAACATCCCCTACGGCCCGTGGAGCTTCACCCTCAACGCCAGCCAACTGAGCTACAGCGCCCCGCTGCCCAACGGCCTGCAGGCCGAGGGCGGCAGCCGCTTCCAGGGCCTGGCCGCCGAACGCCTGCTGTGGCGCAACCAGCACGGCATGCTCAGTGCCGGGGTGCGGCTGGACCGCAAGCAGCTGGAAAACCAGCTCAAGGGCCAGCAACTGAAAGTGCAGAGCACCACGCTCACCACCCTGGACGCAGGGCTCAACCTGCTGTGGCTCGAACACGGCCTGTGGAGCGCCTCGCTGGGCATCAGCCAAGGCATCGACGCCCTCGGTGCCGACCACACCATACGCGCCCGCCGCGCCCCGCAGCCGGACTTTCGCAAGTACCGCGCCAGCCTGCTCTACCTGGCCCAGGCGCCACCTGCGCCCCCCTGGCGCTGGCAGAGCGAGCTGAACCTGCAGTACAGCCCGGATTTTCTGCCCGCCGTCGAACAGCTGGCACTCAACGACGACAGCGCCGTGCGCGGCGTACGCCAACTCACCGTCACGGGTGCCAGCGGCGCCGTCTGGCGCAACACCCTCAGCTACCCCATCACCCTTGCTTCATCGCCGACGGTGCAACTGCGCCCGTTCCTCGGCGTGGACCTCGGCTGGGCCCGCTTCGACCAGGGCAGCCCCTCGCAACGCCTGGCCGGCAGCGCCATCGGCCTTGAGCTGAGCCTGCCCGGCAACCGCATCCGCCTTGACTACCAGCGCGCGCTGTATGCCAGCGACCTGCCGCGCCGGGCACTCGAACCTGGGTACTGGGGCCTGGAGTGGGCCCTCGACCTTTGACTCACCCACAGAAAGGAGAGCACCACAATGACCCATGACTCAACATTACGCCCTCTGCGCCCCGACCGCCTGCGCTGGGCCATCTTCCTTTGCTTGCTGGCGCCACCCGCCCTGCACGCCGCAGCCCCCTTGCAGCCGGCCAGTGGCCCCGGCGGCACACCGATTATCAGCAATGCCCACGGCGTGCCGGTGATCGACATCGTCGCGCCCAACGCCAACGGCCTTTCGCACAACCAGTTCCTCGACTACAACGTCGACCGCCAGGGCCTGGTGCTGAACAACGCCGTGCAGGCCGGCCAGTCGCAACTGGCCGGCGCGCTGGGCGCCAACCCGCAGTTCCGCGGCCAGGCTGCCTCGACCATCCTCAACGAGGTGATCAGCCGCCACGCCTCGCTGATCGAAGGCCCCCAGGAAATCTTCGGCCGCGCCGCCGACTACATCCTGGCCAACCCCAACGGCATCACCCTCAACGGCGGCAGCTTCATCAACACCACCCGCGCAGGCTTTCTGGTCGGCACGCCGGTGATCGAGAACCAGCGCATCAAGTACCTCGACACCCTGCAGGCCGACGGTGCGCTGAATGTGCAGGCCGGCGGCCAGAGCAACCTCGATGGCGCACTGGACCTGATCGCCCCGCGCATCGACAGCCAGGGGCCACTGCAAGCCAAGGGCAACCTGAACCTCACCGCCGGCCGCAACCGCCTGGACGCCAGCACCGGCGAAGTGCTGCAGCACCTGCCAGGCACCCCGTCGAGCATCGACGCCAGCCTGTTCGGCGCCATGCGCGCCGGGCGCATCAGCGTGCGCAGCACCGCCGAGGGCGCCGGCGTGCGAGTGGGCGGGGTCGAGCTGCAGGCCGACGACAGCCTCAGCCTGCACTCGGCCGGTGACCTGCAGCTCACCGCAACCCAGGGCAAGGCACGGCAGATCGAAGCCCGTGCCGGGCAAAACCTGATACTCGACGCCGACACCCGCGAAAATGTGCAACGCGACCGCGAAGCCTGGAACAAGAAAGCCTGGTTCATCACCACCGAAACCTACAACCGTGAGCGCACGCAAACCGACCGCACGCAACAAGGCACAAATTTGCAGGCCAGCGAAGGCCTGTCGCTCGACGCAGGCTCTGACCTGCAACTGACCGCTGCAAAACTGAAAGCCGGCACCACCCTGGCGCTGCACAGCGGTGGTGATATGGCGATCGAGACCGGTATCGACAGCCGCAAGGTCGAGGAGCAGGTTCGCCACCGCAAGCACCTGTGGCGCGGGGACAGCAACAGCGAGCAGTACAGCGAAAGTGCCAGCGCCAGCACCCTGGAGGGCGGCACCCTGAAGGCCTGCGCCGGGCGCAACCTGCGCGTGCGCGCCAGCGAACTGCGCAGCCAGGGCGACCTGCAACTGCAGGCTCGCCAGGTCGAGGTGGGCGAACAGGCACTCAGCGACAACGCCAATCAGCGTGATTACCGCGGCGACCTGGTGTCTGGCACCTTCTTCGGTAACCGCAAGGGCAACGACACCCAGGGCAGCCAGGCCGCCGGCAGCAGCGTACGGGCCGAGGGCAAGCTCGACGTGGCGGCCGAAAGCATGAGTATTCGCGCCAGTGCGGTCAGCAGCGGCGGCGACGCCGTGCTGTACAGCAACAAGGCCGGGTTGACGGTGGAAGCCGCCCACAGCACCCGGCAGTCGCAGCAGCACGCCAGCGACAGCCAGGTGTTCGGGCTGACGGGCAAAAGCAGCCAGAGCAAGAGCAGTAGCGACGAAGTGCTGGTCAGCGACGTGCGCTCCAGCAGCAACCTGCGCCTGGCCAGCGCCGACGAGCTGAAGGTCAAGGGCGCCACCCTCGCCGCCGAGGGCAGGCTCGAACTGGATGCCAAGGGCCAGTTGCGCCTGGAAAGCGCGCAGGCCAGCCACAGCAGCGAGAGCAACGAGCAGCAGCGCTACTTCACCGCCAGCGCCCGGCAAACCCAGCAAGCCCAGGACGGCAAGCCCGACTCGCGGCAGTTCGAGGCCAGGGTTGGCTACGAGGTGGCCTCGGTCGAGCAGCAGCGATCCGCCACCAACCAAGTCGGCAGCACCCTGAGCGGCGCCAGCGTCGGCCTGCACAGCGACGCGCAACTGGTCGCCAGCGGCGCACAGGTCAAGGCCACCGCCGGCGACCTCACGGTCAAGGCCGCCGAGGTGCAACTGAATGCGGCCCAGGCCACCGAGCAAAGCAACACGGTCACCACCCGCAGTGGCGGCGGCCTGGAGGTGACCGGCGGCATCGACCGCGTGGGCAGCGCCTACGAAGGCCACCGCAACCGCGACAGCCTCAGCGAAAGCAGCAGCACGGCGCAGGCCAGCGAGCTGAAAGCCAGCGGCGACTTACACCTTGAGACCGCGCAGCTGAGCAGCGAAGGGGCCAAGGTGCAGGCCGACGGCCAACTGCGGGTGAACGCCGGGCGCATCGACAACCGCGCCGCCGCCGACACCACCGAGCGCGAAACCTCCAGCAACCATTGGCAGGGCAGCCTGGGCGCCAGCATCGAGTACCGGGATATTTCCCGGCCCATCGAGCGCCTGGTCGAAGGGCGCGAAGCGGCACGCTTCCAGCAGGCCGGTATCGAAGATGCCCTGGCGCCGCCCAGCGTGGGCGCAGACTTTGCCATCGAGCACCTGGCACGCCGGCAAACCGACAGCACCAGCACGGCCCGGGCCAGCCAGTTCAGCGGCTCTGCGGTGAATGTGCAAGCCGACAACATCCAGGACCAGGGCACCCACTACAGCGCCACCAGCGGCCAGTTGCACATCGACGCCAACCAGCATCAGTTGCTGGCCGCCAGCGACCAGCAGCGCCACGAGGTGCAACGCACCGATGTGGCGGGTGGCCTGCGAGTGGACACCAGCACCGGCGAAGACATCAACGGCCGCCTCGAAGGCAAACTCGGCACCTTGAGCGACGTGCAGACCACCACCCTCGCCCGCCCGGGCAGCCTGCTCGGGCAAACCGGCATCCAGGTGCAACTGGGCAGCGATGGACGCTACGAAGGCACGCGCATCGACGCAGGCAGCGGCCCGGCCAGCCTCGTCAGCGGCGGCAAGCTGACCCTGGCCGCCGCCCACGACCGCAGCACTCAAGGCAAGAGCCAGCTGGACGCCAGTCTCTGGGCCAAGGGCGGCAACCGCCCCGGCAGCACCGGGCTGGATGCGCGCGGGTACGGCGACTACAGCACCCGCGAAAGCGAAGATGCCACGGCCCAGGTCGCCAGCGTTCAGTCCAAGGGTTCGGTGATGTTGAGCAGCAGCGCCGACCTCAGCGTGGAGGGCGCGCGCATCGAGGCCACAGGCGATATCACCCTGCACAGCGACGGCACATTGAAGGTGCTGGCCGCCAACAGCAGCCACCGGGCCAACGGCAACACCCTGGGTGGCGGCCTGGAGGTGGCGCTGAGCAAAGGCACCGGTAAGGGCGGCGGCCTGGGTGGCCACTTCACCAGCGCCAAGGTGGATGAAGACAGCCAGCAGGCAGTGAACGCCCGCTTCGCAAGCCAGGGCAGCGTGCAGCTCACCAGCCTCGCCCGTGATGACCAGGCCTTGCAGGTGCAAGGGTTGCAGGCCAGCGCCGCGCGCATTGGCCTGGACGCGCGCAACGGCGGCTTGCTGGTGGAGGCCTCCGCCCAAAGGGACTGGCGCAACAACCTCGACGTCACCGCCGGCGCAGGTGTGCGCCTGAACCGTGGCGAAACCACCGACAAGGACATCCGCGCCCTGCACGGCCGGGTGCAGGTGGCCGTGGACAAGCGCGACAACCAGACCTGGAGCGACAGTACCCTGCGCGCCGACCACATCGAGCTGAACAGCCGCGGCAATACCCGCATCGAAGGCGCAAGGCTTGAGGCCGAGCGTATCGAGGGCAAGGTGGGCGGCGACCTGCTGGTGGCCAGCCGCAAGGACCGGGTCGACAGCCTGACGGTTGCCGTCGACGGGCGCCTGAGCCAGGAGAAGAACCCCCAGGGCCATATCAATGCCGCCAGTGCGCTGGCCGGGCCGGCCTCGGGCAAGGTGCGGGAAAAGGCCGGCAAGGCCCTGGCCCGCACCGAGCCTGCGCTGTCCCCCACCGTCAAGGTGCAGGTCAGTCGCGAGCAGCGCGACAGCGTCACCCGGCAAACCACCCTGGCCGGCAGCCAGGGCATCGAGCTGAAAGTCGGCGGCGATACCCGCCTGGTCGGCGCCCGGTTGCAGGCCAGTGAAGGCAGCGTGGCGCTGGGCAGCAGCAGTGTCACCCGCGAAACCCTGACCGGCAGCGATTCGCGCCGGGACGTGTCGGTGGACCTGAGCAACTCGCCGGTCGATATCGGCACTGCCCTGGTTGGCAGCTTCAAGGACAAGGGCGCCGCGCAGGGTGAAAACGCCCTCGACCTGGGCCTGCTGCGCACCAGCGGCTACAGCCGCAACACCGAGCTGACCTCGAGCGTCGACAGCAAGCGTTAAGTCACAGGGCCCGGGTACGCCCGGGCTTTTACATCCAACCTGCCGATACTGCGCGAGCGCCCACTGCAGTAACAGTCCTGCAATGTAATCATCATGATCGCGCTCTAAAGTCGGCTTTCTGCGTTATTCCAGACAAGAAAAGGACACCTGATGAGTCGAGACAGCGGCGACAACCTGGACCGCAACCACGCCGGCAACCTACCGATGGCCAGCGTCATGGACGCCTACCTGAGCCGCCGCAGCGTCATCCGCGGCAGCCTCGGTGCAGCCATCGCGATGATCGCCGGCACCGGCCTGACCGCCTGCTTCGATGGCAGCACCGGCAAGCCCGCGCCTACCCCGCAGCCAAGCAAACCCAAGCTCGGTTTCCAGTCGATCAAGGGCTCGCGCACCGACGCCTGCGCCATTGCCCCCGGCTACAGCGCCCACGTACTGGCGCCCTGGGGCACCCCGCTGAACAGCAACGGCGCCGCCTGGAAAGCCGACGGCAGCAACAGCGCCAGCGATCAGGCCAACGCCATGGGCATGCACCACGACGGCATGCGCTTCTTCCCCATCGACGGCAGCTCTGACGACGGCCTGCTGGCGATCAACTTCGAATACATCGACACCGCCGCCCTGCACCCCCACGGCCCGACCAACGCAATCAGCGGCCAGCGCCCGGCCGAAGAAGTGCGCAAGGAGATCAACGCCCACGGCGCTGGCGTGGTGCGCATCCGCAAGGTCAGCGGGCGCTGGCAGGTGGTCGACAACGACCCGCTCAACCGCCGCTTCACCACCGCCACGGTGATGGACATCGCCGGCCCCTTGCGCGGCACCGACCACGTGCGCACGCGCTTCTCCCCGGCCGGCCTCGAGTGCCGCGGCACCAATAACAACTGCGGCAACGGCTACACCCCGTGGGGCACCTACCTCACCTGCGAAGAAAACTGGCCCGGTATCTTCGTCAACACCGCCAGCCGCCCGGCCGACCAGGTACGCATCGGCGTTGCTGCCACCGCCGGCCAGTACCGTTGGGAAAGCGCAACGGGTGATGCCAGCGAGGTGGACGACGAGTTCGCCCGCTTCGATGTCACCCCCAAGGGCGCCAGCGCCAGCGACGACTACCGCAACGAGGCCAGCACCTTCGGCTACATCGTCGAGATCGACCCGTACAACAGCGCCACCCGCGCGGCCAAACGCACGGCGCTCGGGCGCTTCCGCCACGAAGGCTGTTGCCCGGGCCTGGCGGTGGCCGGCAAGCCGCTCACCTGGTACACCGGTGACGACTCCAACAACGAGTACCTGTACAAGTTCGTCTCTGACGCCGTGTGGGACCCGGCCGACGCCAAGGCCGCCGACCGCCTGGCCACCGGCGCCAAGTACCTCGACAAGGGCAAGCTGTACGTCGCCCGCTTCAATGCCGATGGCAGCGGCGACTGGTTGCTGCTCGACGTTGCCACGCCAACCCGCGACGGCAAGACCCTCGGCGCGCTGTTCGGCGACCTGCCGGGCATCATCGTCAATACCCGTGGCGCGGCCGATGCCGTGGGCGCAACGCCCATGGACCGCCCCGAGTGGACCGCGGTCAACCCGCTCAATGGCGACGCCTACCTGACCCTGACCAACAACAGCGCACGCAGCGCCGACAAGACCGACAAGGCCAACCCGCGCGGCCCCAACCGCCATGGCCATATCATTCGCTGGCACGACAGCGACGATCACCAGCACTTTGCCTGGGACATCTTCGTGTTCGGCGCCAATGCCGATGGCGGCGCTGACATCAACCGCTCCGGCCTGACCGAAATGAACCAGTTCGCCAGCCCCGACGGTATGAGCTTCGATAGCCGCGGCGTGCTGTGGTTCGAGACCGACAATGGCGAAGAAACCCTGACCCGCTACACCAACGACCAGTTGCTGGCGGTGATCCCCACTGACCTGGTGGATGGCAACGGCAAGCAGGTACCGATCAACGCGCAGAACCAGGCCGACCTGCGGCGGTTCTTCGTCGGACCCAATGGTTGCGAGGTCACGGGGATCACCTTCACCCCCGACAACAAGACCTTGTTCATCAATATCCAGCACCCGGAGAACTGGCCGTCCACGGACGTGGCCACCGATGTGACCCCAGCGGGGAGCAAGGTACGGCCGCGTTCGTCGACCGTGGTGATCCAGCGGCTCGATGGCGGGGAGATAGGCACGGCCTGAAAGCCGCTCCCGCAGGTGCAGCGCTGGCTTCAAGCCTGACGCGATCCTGTGGGAGCGGGTTTACCCGCGAAGCAGCCAGCGCGGTGGGTGGCACCGGCTGCGCCGGTGTTCGCGGGTAAACCCGCTCCCACAGGACTGAGTAAAGTCCAAATCATGCGCTCTGAAACGCATCGCGGGGCAAGCCCGCTCCCACGCAATCTCATCGGTTGCGTGGGAGCGGGCTTGCCCCGCGATGGATGTTGCGCCGAACCTTAGAAATCGGCCAGCGGCCAGACCTCATAGGCCGGTGTTTCGTAAGGGTGGCTGTGCTTCAGCGCTGCGACCACCTGAGCGATCAGCTCATCGGCCACCACAAGCTCCACCTTCCACTCTTCGACCGTCTCGACCTGGCCGGTTTGCCCAAGGTACGGCTGGCTGCCGTGCAACGGGCGAAACTGGCCCTGGCCAAGCACTTGCCAGGCGCAGTGCTCATAAGCGCCAATGCGCCCGCCACCTGCGGCGAACACAGCGGCCTTGACCACCTCGACATGGCTGCCGGGGACGAAGAAGGCGAGCTTGTACACGCCTTAGTTCACCCACACCCGCGCGTTGCGGAACATGCGCATCAGCGCGGCATCTTCCTGCCACTCATCCGGGCGCCAGGAGTTCTGCACGGCGCGGAACATACGCTCCGGGTGCGGCATCATGATGGTCACGCGGCCGTCGCGGTTGGTCAGGCCGGTGATACCGCGCGGCGAGCCGTTCGGGTTGGCCGGGTAGGCCTCGGTGACCTTGCCGTGGTTGTCGACGTAGCGCAGGGCCACGGTGCCGGACAGGTCGGCGGCCAGCAGGGCTTCTTCACTGGCAAACTCGGCATGGCCTTCGCCGTGGGCGATGGCGATCGGCATGCGCGAACCGGCCATGCCCTGCAGGAAGATCGAGTTGGACTTCTGCACCTCGACCATGGCCACACGCGCCTCGAACTGCTCCGAGCGGTTGCGCACGAAGTGCGGCCAGTGCTCGGTGCCCGGGATCAGCTCGTGCAGGTTGGACATCATCTGGCAACCGTTGCACACGCCCAGGGCGAAGCTGTCGTTGCGCTCGAAGAAGGCCTGGAAGGCATCGCGGGCACGGGCGTTGAACAGCGCCGACTTGGCCCAGCCTTCACCGGCACCCAGCACGTCGCCGTAGGAGAAGCCGCCACAGGCCACCAGGCCCTTGAACGCTTCGAAGTCGACGCGCCCGGCGAGGATGTCGCTCATGTGCACGTCGATGGCGGCAAAGCCTGCGCGGTCGAAGGCAGCTGCCATCTCGACCTGGCCGTTGACACCCTGCTCGCGCAGGATCGCCACTTGCGGGCGCACGCCCTTCTTGATGTACGGCGCTGCGATGTCGTCGTTGACGTCGAAGCCCAGCTTCACCGACAGGCCCGGGTTCTCTTCCTCGAGCAGCAGGTCGAATTCCTGGTCGGCGCAGTCGGCGTTGTCGCGCAGGCGCTGTACCTGGTAGCTGGTTTCAGCCCACTGGCGCTGCAGCATGCGGCGGTCATCGTCGAACAGCACTTCGCCGTTCAGGCTGATGGACACTTCGCCGTTGTTGATCGGTTTGCCGATCACTGCCACGCACTCTTCACCCAGGCCTGCGGCGCTGAACTGCGCCAGTACGTCCGGGGTGGCATCCTGGCGAACCTGGATGACAGCGCCCAGCTCTTCGTTGAACAGGATGGCCGGCACCTCGCCCTTGCTGTCGGTCAGCGGGTCGAGTTGCAGGTCGAGGCCGCAGTGGCCGGCGAAGGCCATTTCCAGCACGGTGGTCAGCAGGCCGCCGTCGGAGCGGTCGTGGTAGGCCAGCAGGTGGCCGTCGGCGTTCAGGCCCTGGATCACCGCGAAGAACGCCTTGAGGTCTTCGGCGTCGTCGACGTCCGGCGCTTGTGCCGCCAGCTTGCCGTAGGTCTGGGCCAGGATCGAGGCGCCCATGCGGTTCTTGCCGCGGCCCAGGTCGATCAGGATCAGGTCGGTCTCGCCCTTGTCCAGGCGCAGTTGCGGGGTGAGGGTCTTGCGAATGTCGGTGACCGGGGCGAAGCCGGTGATGATCAGCGACATCGGCGCGGTGACGCTCTTCTCGACGCCCTCATCGCTCCACTTGGTCTTCATCGACATGGAGTCTTTGCCGACCGGGATGGTGATACCCAGCTCGGGGCACAGCTCCATGCCGACGGCCTTGACGGTGTCGTACAGGCGGGCGTCTTCACCCGGGTGGCCGGCAGCGGACATCCAGTTGGCCGACAGTTTGATGTCGGACAGCTTGCCGATCTGCGCAGCAGCCAGGTTGGTGAGGGTTTCGCCGATGGCCATGCGCCCGGACGCTGGGGCATCCAGCAGCGCCAGCGGGGTACGCTCGCCCATGGCCATGGCTTCGCCGGTGTACACGTCGAAGCTGGTGGCGGTGACGGCAACGTCGGCAACCGGTACCTGCCACGGGCCGACCATCTGGTCGCGGGCGACCAGGCCGGTGATGGTACGGTCGCCGATGGTGATCAGGAAGCTTTTGCTGGCCACGGCCGGGTGGCTGAGCACGCGCTGTACGGCGGTGTCCAGGTCCAGCTGGCTCGGGTCGAAGTCATCGCCCAGCTCTGCTTCGCGGGTGACCGAACGGTGCATGCGCGGCGGCTTGCCCAGCAGCACGTCCAGCGGCATGTCCACCGGGGTGTTGGCGAAGTGGCTGTCGGTAACGGTCAGGTGCGGCTCTTCGGTGGCTTCACCAACCACGGCGAACGGGCAACGCTCGCGCTCGCAAATGGCCTGGAAGCGCTCGAAGTCCTTGGCGCTGACCGCCAGCACGTAACGCTCCTGCGATTCGTTGCTCCAGATTTCGTGCGGAGCCATGCCCGGCTCGTCGTTGGGCACGTTGCGCAGTTCGAAGCGGCCACCGCGGCCACCGTCGTTGACCAGCTCCGGGAAGGCGTTGGAGATACCGCCGGCGCCGACGTCGTGGATGAAGGCGATCGGGTTGGCATCGCCCAGCTGCCAGCAGCGGTCGATGACCTCCTGGCAGCGGCGTTCCATTTCAGGGTTTTCGCGCTGTACCGAGGCAAAATCCAGGTCGGCCGAGCTGGCACCGGTGGCTACCGACGAAGCGGCGCCGCCGCCCAGGCCGATGAGCATGGCCGGGCCGCCGAGCACGATCAGCTTGGCGCCGACGGTGATCTCGCCTTTTTGCACGTGGTCTTCACGGATGTTGCCCATGCCGCCGGCAAGCATGATCGGCTTGTGATAGCCGCGCACTTCTTCACCGTGGGGGGTGTTGATGCTCTGCTCGAAGGTACGGAAGTAGCCGGTCAGGGCCGGACGGCCGAATTCGTTGTTGAACGCAGCGCCGCCCAGCGGGCCTTCGATCATGATGTCGAGGGCGTCGACGATGCGCTCCGGCTTGCCGTAGGCCTGCTCCCACGGCTGCTCGAAGCCCGGGATGCGCAGGTTGGACACGGTAAAGCCGGTCAGGCCAGCTTTTGGCTTGGCGCCACGCCCGGTGGCGCCTTCGTCGCGGATTTCGCCGCCGGAGCCGGTGGAGGCGCCGGAGAACGGGGCGATGGCGGTCGGGTGGTTGTGCGTCTCGACCTTCATCAGGATGTGCACCGGCTCCTGCACCGCGCCGTACTGGCGGGTTTCAGGGTTCGGGAAGAAGCGTCCGGCGACGCTGCCGACGATCACCGAGGCGTTATCCTTGTAAGCGGACAGCACGCCTTCGTTGTGCATCTGGTAGGTGTTCTTGATCATGCCGAACAGGCTCTTTTCCTGAGCCTGGCCGTCGATATCCCAACTGGCGTTGAAGATCTTGTGGCGGCAGTGCTCGGAGTTGGCCTGGGCGAACATCATCAGTTCGATGTCGTTCGGGTTGCGCTGCAGGCCCTGGAAGGCAGTGACCAGGTAGTCGATCTCGTCTTCGGCCAGGGCCAGGCCCAGGTCGATGTTGGCTTGCGCGAGCGCGGCGCGGCCGCCACCGAGCACGTCAACCGAGGTCATCGGCTTGGGCTGGGCGTGGCTGAACAGGTCGGCGGCGCCTTCGAGCTGGCCCAGCACGCGCTGGGTCATGCGGTCGTGCAGCTCGGCGGCGACCAGCTGCGCATCGGCGTCACTGAGGTTGCCGGCGACGTAGTAGGCGATGCCGCGCTCCAGGCGCTGGATCGACTGCAGGCCGCAGTTGTGGGCGATGTCGCTGGCCTTGCTCGCCCACGGCGAGATGGTGCCCAGACGCGGCACGACCAGGAACAGGCGGCCGGTCGGCTCCTGTACCGGCACGCTCGGGCCGTACTTGAGCAGACGGCCCAGCACCTGCTGCTGGTCGGCGGTCAGCTCGCCGTCAACGTCGGCAAAGTGGGCAAATTCGGCATACAAACCAGTAACAGCGGGGACTTTCTGGCTCAGTTGCTCGAGTAATTTACCGTGGCGAAAGGCAGAAAGGGCAGGAGCGCCGCGCAGGATCAACATCGTCGGGACAGCCTCAGGGAAGGGGTGTGCTTAGAGGCCGTGCATTCTAGCCTAATTCGCAGGCTTTCGGCACCTGCTCTACGCCAGTGCTGCCGGGCGGTGGAACCGGACTTCAAAGTCAAAAAAACACCCGCTCCGCGCGGCCTCTGTAGGAGCGGCCTTGCGTCGCGAAAGGGCTGCGCAGCAGCCCCGGCGATCTTGCATGATGCCGAAACCCTGGGGCTGCTGCGCAGCCCTTTCCGACCGGTCCGGCGCCCCGGTAAGGCCGCTCCTACAGGGATCGCAAGGCGTTCAAACCTGCGCTGTACCTGTAGGAGCCGGCTTGCCGGCGATGAGGCCGGCACAGCCAGCACAAGAGCGTTGCTCCTACAAGGGCATTGCACAGAACCCGCTAGCAGACAAGCCAGCCGTTGTCGAGATATGGCGGGGCCGGTGCTTTGCGTATACTGCACGCTATGTTCGCCCACACTGCTTTGCGCCAGCGTTGCGCCAAATGGCTCTTCGCAACCGGACTCTTCCTGATGCTCGGTGCCTGTGTTGAAAAACCCAGCACCCTAGAACGCGTCAAGGAGGATGGCGTATTGCGCGTGATAACCCGCAACAGCCCGGCCACCTACTTCCAGGACCGCAACGGCGAAACCGGCTTTGAATACGAGCTGGTCAAGCGTTTTGCCGACGACCTTGGGGTCAAGCTCGAGATCGAGACCGCCGACAACCTCGACGACATCTTCAACCAGCTGGGCAAGCCGTCCGGCCCGGTGCTGGCTGCCGCCGGCCTGGTCAGCAGCGAGCGGCGCAGCAGTCAGGCGAAGTTCTCCCACCCGTATCTGGAGGTCACGCCCCAGGTCATCTACCGCAACGGCCGTTCGCGCCCCACCGAGGCCAAGGGCCTGGTGGGCAAGAAAATCATGGTGCTCAAGGGCAGCAGCCACGCCGACCAGCTGGCCGAGCTGAAAAAACAGTACCCGGCCCTGGAATACGAAGAGTCTGACGCCGTCGAGGTGGTCGACCTGCTGCGCATGGTCGACGAAGGGCAGATCGACCTGACCCTGGTCGACTCCAACGAACTGGCGATGAACCAGGTGTACTTCCCCAACGTGCGCGTGGCCTTCGACCTGGGCGACGCCCGCGACCAGCGCTGGGCGGTGGCCGCAGGCGAGGACAACAGCCTGCTCAACGAGGTCAACGAATTCCTCGACAAGTCGCAGAAGAACGGCACCCTGCAGCGCCTCAAAGACCGCTACTACGGCCATGTAGACGTGCTCGGCTATGTCGGCGCCTACACCTTCGCCCAGCACCTGCAGCAGCGCCTGCCCAAGTACGAGAAGCACTTCAAGACCTCCTCCAAGGTGGAGCAGGTCGACTGGCGCCTGCTGGCGGCCATCGGCTACCAGGAGTCCATGTGGCAGCCCGAGGTCACCTCCAAGACCGGCGTGCGCGGCCTGATGATGCTCACCCAGCGCACCGCCCAGGCCATGGGTGTGTCCAACCGCCTGGACCCGAAGCAGAGCATCCAGGGCGGCGCCAAGTACTTCATGGTGGTCAAAGAACAGCTCGACGACAGCATCCAGGAGCCGGACCGCACCTGGTTCGCCCTGGCCGCCTACAACGTTGGCAGCGGCCACCTGGAAGACGCCCGCACCCTGGCCAAGCGCGAAGGCCTGAACCCGAACAAGTGGCTGGACGTGAAGAAGATGCTGCCGCGCCTGTCGCAGAAGCAGTGGTACAGCAAAACCAAATACGGCTATGCCCGCGGCGGCGAGCCAGTGCACTTCGTGGCCAACATCCGCCGCTACTACGACATCCTCACCTGGGTCACGCAGCCGCAGCTGGAGGGCCAGGTGGCCGAAGGCAACCTGCATGTGCCTGGGGTGAACAAGGAAAAGCCGGCGGAGCAGTCGCCGCCGATGTAAACCTGCACCGGCCTCTTCGCGGGCAAGCCCGCTCCTACAAATCCCTGTAGGAGCCGGCTTGCCGGCGATGAGGCCGGTACAGGTTAACCCTTGGCCCGCCGGGCCTTGAAGAACTCGCTCAGTATCGCCCCGCACTCCTCGGCCAATACCCCACCCTCCACCATCACCCGGTGGTTGAGAAAACCCTGCCCGAAGAACTGCCCCTGGCTCTGCACGATGCCGGCCTTGGGCTCCAGCGCACCGTACACCACCCGCGCCACCCGCGAATGCACGATCAACCCGGCGCACATGCTGCACGGCTCCAGGGTTACGTACAGGGTGCTGCCCGGCAGCCGGTAGTTGCTGGCCGCCTGCGCAGCGGCGCGGATGGCGACCATCTCGGCGTGGGCACTGGGGTCGCTGTCGAGGATCGGCCGGTTGAAGCCCTGCCCCAGCACCTGGCCGTGTTGCACCAGCACCGCCCCCACCGGCACCTCGCCCAGCGCCGCGCCCTGGGCGGCGAGGTCCAGGGCCAGGCGCATGAATTCCTGGTCGCGGCTGCGATCGATGATCTGCGGGCGCATCACACCACCGCGATCGCGGCCATCAGGCCGGTTTCCATGTGGTCGATGACGTGGCAGTGGAACATCCAGGTACCCGGGTTATCCGCCACCAGCGCCACTTGCGCGCGCTCGTTCTTGCCCAGCAGGTAGGTGTCGGTGAAGTAAGGTTCGGGGATTTTCCGGCGATTGGAGCCGATCACCTTGAAACTCATGCCATGCAGGTGGATCGGGTGCTGGTACTGGGTCATGTTCTTCAGCTCGAAGATATAGCTGTTGCCGAGCTTGAGCGTGGCGATGGGCCGGTCGGCGCAGGTCTTGTCGGTGATGTCCCAGGCCTGGCCGTTGATCTGCCACAGGCTCGGCGGCTTGCCGTTTTCGGTGTTCACCGACACCTTGCCGACCCATTCGAAATTGAAGTTGAGCTTTTCGGCGTTCTCCAGGTCCGGCTCGGCAATCGGGTTGGCCGGCAGCGCCTTGGGCCAGTCGCCAGGTGCGTCGCTGCTGGCCACCGAACGCAGGGTGCCCAGGCGCACGAAGCCATCGCGCAGGGAGATTTCCTCGCCCGCTTCGGGAATGCGAATGGCCAGGCAGATACGCATGCCCGGGCCCAGCCAGTACTCCTCGTCCAGCGGCCGCGGGGTCACCGGGTTGCCGTCCAGGGCGTAGATCATCGCCTCGCAGTTGCCCTTGAGGTTCAGGCGGTAGGTCCAGGTGTTGTCCAGGTTCAGCAGGCGCAAGCGCACCACCTGGCCGGCCGGCAGCTCGGTGACCGAGTCGGCCTGGCCGTTGATGGTGATCAGCCGCCCGGCGGTGCCGTTGCGCGCAGCCTCGCGGGGGATGCTGAACGGCAGCCAGGCACCCTGCTCGTCGACGTGCCAGTTCTTCAGGCTCAGTGTGCGCTCGTGCTTGAAGCCGGTGGGCTCGCGCTCCTCGATGATCAGCGGGCCAACCAAACCGCGGCCAAGCTCTTCGGAGCTGCTGACGTGGGGGTGGTACCAGTAGCTGCCGGCATCCGGCACGCGGAACTTGTAGTCGAAGTACTCACCCGGTTTCACTGGAAGCTGCGACACATAGGGCACGCCGTCCATCTCAAGCGGCAGGCGAATGCCGTGCCAGTGGATGGTGGTTTCCACCGGCAGGTGGTTGATGAAGCGTACCCGCAGCCAGGTGCCCTGAAGTACCCGCAACTCGGTGCCCGGCGCCGACGGGCCGAAGGCCCAGGCCTCGGTCTTGAAGCCCGCAACCAGCTCGACATCCAGGGGCGCGGCGATCAGCTCGTAGTCGTGCCCGGCGTTTTCGTCCTCGACCTTGCCCAGCCAGTAACGCGCAGCACCTCCGGCGCCCAGGCCTACCACCACCAGGCCGGTCAGGCCCTTGAGCATTTGTCGACGGGAAAAAGACATCGGTGCGGGTACCTCGTTTTCGCGCAATCAGTCTGCCAGCAGTGGCCGGCGATGAAGGGCGAATACGATACACCTGCATTTGCGAAAGATTAAGTGAAAGCACGCATTGCCATGCCGGGCATCAATACATACCACCCTCCCTCAACCACCACCCGACAAGCTGCCAGCCCTTATCCCCACAGGAGTAACAGCATGTCACCCGAAACAACGCCCAATGCCGAAAAGACGGCGCTGCAGGCCCTGGCCAGCCAACTGACCGACGACTGCCCGGACATGCGCCAGATGGCCCGCGAAGTCGCGCAGCAGGTTCTGGACCGCAACGGTATTCACACCCTGGACCCGGACAACGTCTACCTGCACCGCTTCATGACCGCGTCCAGCAACCCCAGAACCTACTCGGGCTGGCAGCATTACGAGACGCCCTACGCCTCACTGACCTTGCCGCAGCTGGTAATGCACCGCTTCAATGCCGACGATGCGGACAATGCCGACCTGCTCAGCTACCTGGTCGGCTTCTACACCGACGGGCCAGACAAGGGTGAGTACAACGAGCACAACGAGGTGCGGCTGGATGCCAGGCAGGTATTGGAATATTTCTGGAGCATCGACTTCGCCAGCGACTTCAATCAGCGCCTCACCACATTCTGGGCCAAACACGCCAGCGACTTTCGCACCCTGGCCAAGCTCAATTTCCTCAGCAAGGTGCTGGAGGTCTGTGCCGAAAACCCGGGTTCCGCGCTCGCCACGTGTTGCGCCGAGGCCTCCGAGGCCCTGGTCGGCGGCCAGTTCTGGCCACCCTCGCAACCACAACTGCTGCGCGAAGTGGCCCCGGACAAGGCAGCGGTGCGCCTGAGCGCCCTGGACATCGGCGGCTACGTGGCTACCGACATCCTGCGCATCGTCATGAGCGATGGCCGGCAACTGCTGTACATTCCCGGTGAAGTCGATGCCCTGCAGCTCTTCCCCGACGAGCAGGCGCTGTTCTGGTGGGTGCTGACCCACAACAATCACGCCGAAAACCGCGCCCGCTTCATGGGGCACTTTTCCCTGGCCGAGCGCGAGGAAAGCGACACCGCTGTCGGCCTGAACCACCTCGTCGACCTGCTGTACCAGGGCTGGGGGCGAGACGACCACACCGGGCTGAACACCACCGACCTGACCATCGATGGCGATGGTTTCAGCTGGCTGCGCGACAGGGCTCAGCAACGCATGCTGGACGATGCGTACTTTTCCCTGCGCACGAACGGCGACCTGCGCAAACAGCTGTGGATCGGCTACCTCAACGCCTTCAACAAGGTGTTCGCCCCGATGGCTGCCGTGGACTGGCCTGTCGCCCTGGTGGTGGTAGGCGCCGGCCTGGCCACCACCGGCCTGAACGTCGACCAGGCAATCAATGGCCACACCACCAGCGAGCGCAGGGCTGGGGTGATCGGGGCGATCTTCGCGGCAATCGACACCCTGTTCAACGCCACCTTCCTGCTCGCGGCGCCCGGCAAGCCACTGGCCGAAGTTGGCGAGGGCGAACAGGGTGTCACGGCGCCGGAGGAACCCAGCGGGCCAGTCGAAAGCGAGCCCCATGAGCAGGACCAGCCCATCACCCCCGCCCAACTTGAGCACTGGGTCCCCCGGCCGTTCTGGCCCGGGGACAGCGTCGAGCTGCTGGCCCCCTTTGAAACCAACGTGATCATCACTGGGGAGCCTGGGACCGGCAAGCTTGCAGGGGTCTATCTTCAGGACGGGCAGTTCTACGTGTTGATCGAAGACCTGCCCTACCAGGTGCGCTACGTCGGCGAGCTGAACACCTGGGTCATCGTCGACCCCGAGAACCCGTTCTCCTTCTACAAATGCCAGAGCATTCGCCTGGAAGCCGATGGCCAATGGCACCCGGTCGAGCGCACCGGCCTCAAGGGCGGCATGCTCTCGCGGCTCAAGGGCTGGGGGCGAACCACCCCAAGCGCCGAGTTGCCCGCACTGCCTGCGACCCCCTACGAGATGCCGCCTGCGCTTCGATCGCGTTTGCGCCAGGTCTCCAAATCCGTGCTGTCTGGTGACCATGTCAGTTTCGATCCGGATGTACACCAGGCTGTTGTCGAGTTCCGCAACGTGCGCCAGCAACTGGCCGATGATGCGGCAGCCTTCATGAAGGCCCCCGAGCTGCCGCCGCGCCCGCCAATCCCCGAAGCCGTCGAGAACATGACGGCCAAGGCGCTGCTCGCAGAAATCTACAAGAACACCGATGGGCTGGTGGTCGGTGAATCCCACAGCGCAATCGGCAGCAAACGCTTTCTGATCGACAACATGCCCCTGCTGCGCAAGATGAAAGTCAGGACGCTCTACCTCGAGCACTACCAGACCGACTTCCAACAGCCGGACCTCGATACGTTCAACCGCACCGGTGAAATGCCCCAGGAGCTGGATCGCTACATCACCGAGCAAGATCGCGGGCACATGACCGACGCCTCGGGCCGCTACACGTTCCGCCAGGTGCTGGTGCAGGCACAGAAAAATGGGGTGCGCATCCAGTCCATCGACTGCATGGCGAGCTACCGGCAGGAAGGGCTTGGCAAAGCGATATCGCGCCAGGAAATGATGAATTTCTACGCCCACCGCATCATCCAGGCCGACCAGGCTTTGCGCGGGCCTGGCAGGTGGGTGGCACTGGTCGGCAACACCCACAGCAACCTGTTCGAGGGTATCCCCGGGCTCGCCGAGCTGGAAGGCGCCATTGGCCTGCGAGTCGAGGATGTGCCTGCAGGGCAGCCGGACCGCTTCGATAGCGACCCGGGGCTGACAGTGCTCGAAAAAGGCCCGATCAGGGAGGGCGAGAGCACCCACGTTCGCAGGGTCAAGGGCGACCTGCGGTTACGCGCCGGCGTGGATGCAATGCCCACGCTCTCCACCGACGCGGTGCCCATCCCCCCCCAGGACTTCGATACGCTGCTCAAGCGCCCCGGCGACTACAGCATTGCCGAGGAGTCGGGCGATTCGTATGTGATGAGCAGGGCACGCGACCTGTCGCTGCGACGCACACTGATCAGGCATGAAGGGCGCTTCATCTACGTAGAGCAACCGGATTGGCCGAAGATCCACGGGCGTCGCCTGCAACAGCCTGCCGAATTGCACGCATTGCTGCGCGCACGTGGCATGCGCTATATCAGCTCGTGACCCCAGCGCGCTGAAGTTGTGCAGGTCGGCAGGCTAAAGCCTGCCGACCTGCACAACAGCTTGCCCAAACAACGGCAGGCTGCTTAAGTTCAAGCGTCGCGAGTGCCCAACCAATCCGAGGCTTGGCCAACATGCAAAAAGGCAATACTCCATTGCAGCTGGCCCTGCTGGCCGCCGTTTCACTGCTACTGCTGCCAAAGGTCATCCTGATCAGCTACTTCGCCAGCCGCTGGGTCGATACCGACCCGGCCAGCATCGGCCTGTACCTGCTGCAGGACCTGCTGCTGGCCGCGCTGGTTTACCTGCTGGCGATCACCTTGCTGCGCAGGGTGCGCTACAGCTGGCTGCCGGTCAGCGCCTTCTGCGGCGCCTTGCTACTGCTATTGCTGATCGACATGCGCGTGCGCGAGCTATGGCTCAAGCCGCTGGACTGGACGCTGGTGCAGTACAGCCTGGAGCATGCCGGCAGCCTCACCTCGGGCGCCGAGGTGTTCCTCAACCAGTTGGCCGGCTTTGGCTTCACCTTCCGCTTTATTGTCTTCGTGCTGTTTTTGGCCTGGCTGGGCACCTGGCTGCTGGTGGGCCTGGCCGCCCGCCGGGCGCGCAAACACCCGCCGGCGCCTATGGCCGGCAGCGGCAAGCTGGCGCTCATCGCCGTGCTGGCCGGCCTGCTGTTGGGCGCGGTGTTGGCCCGCGACGCACGCTACGACCTGAACCAGAACATCGCCACCCGCCCGCTGGTCGAGGCACTGCGCAGCACCGGCCTTGGCCGCGACAGCAGCGCGCAGAACCTGCTGCCTTTCGAACAGCCCGCCTACCCGCTGTCCGCCATCAACGCGCTGCCCAAGCCCGAGATTGCCCCAGGCTTCAAGAACCTGGTGTACATCGTCATGGAGTCGGTGCGCTGGAACAGCACCTTCGGCCCCAACGTCGACACCGCCGAACGCTACCCCACCTTCGCCAGGCTCGCCCGCGAAGGCATGCTGAGCAAGGCTTACGTCACGGTTCCGCATTCGTCCAAGGGCTATTTTTCGATCTTCACCGGGCTGCACGCCTACCCCGGGGTAGAGATCAAGGAAGCGATGCACCTGTACCAGCCCGGGGTGATTCACGCGCTCAAGCAAAAGCGCAACATGGAGGCCGTGGCCTTCAGTTCGCTGTTCCTGCAATTCGAGAACATGGACGGTTTTCTCAAGTCCATCGGCGTGTCCAAGGCCTACGCCGTCGCCGACATGCTGCCGGCCAACGCGGCGGCGCAGCACAGCAGCAGCTTCGGTGCCAGCGACGAGCAGCTGTTCCTGCCCAGCATCCCCTACCTGCAGGCCATCCAGCAGGCCGGCAAGGGCTTCATCGCCCTGTACTTCCCAAGCGCTGCGCACTACCCCTACGACTGCCCGGGCAACACCGTGCCCACCTCGGAGCTGGACAAGTACGAAGCCTGCATCGAGACCACCGACGCGCTGATCGGGCAGATGCTCGAAGGCTACGACAAGGCCGGCCTGCTCGACTCGACCTTGTTCGTGCTGGTAGGCGACCACGGCGAGTCGTTTGGCGAGCACGGCATGTTCATCCACAACTCCTCGATGCACGAAGAAGAAGTGACGGTGCCGCTGATCTTCTGGGCCAAAGGCCAAACCCTGCCCAAGCCTGAATCGAGCGTAAGCCAGCAGACCGATATCGCCCCCACCGTGGCGGACTTCTTCGGCATCACCGATGAAAGCTTCAAGGTGCAGGGCATCAGCCTGCTGCGGCCCCACGGCAAACGGGCGTTCTTCATGGCGACCTTCTTCGACCGCCTCGCCAGCGCGCTGGTGGAGCACCCGTACAAGTACATCTACGAATACAGCCCGGACACCCTGGTGCGCTACAACCTCGACGACGACCCGTGGGAGAACAAGCCGGACTTGGTGACCGGCGATGAATTCACCGCGACGAAGAACCGTTTGCTGTCCTACGACGCCTATCAGAAGGCGTTTTTCGCCAAAGACCCCGAGCAGCGCTGAAGCTGTGTAACGGTCCAGGCTCCATGAATGCTCGCAAGGAAGGGACATGAAGGAACACCGCTACGCACTCACCCTGAACTGGACCGGCAACAGCGGCCAGGGCACCAGCAACTACACCGCCTACCAGCGCGACTACACCCTCGAGATCCCGGGCAAGCCCAGCCTGCACGGCTCGGCCGACCCGGCCTTTCGCGGCGACCCCGCGCGCTGGAACCCCGAGGACATGCTGCTGGCCTCGCTGTCGGCCTGCCACAAGCTGTGGTACCTGCACCTGTGTGCGGTGAACAAGGTCAATGTGCTGGCGTATGTCGACCACCCCGAGGGGCGCATGGTCGAAGGCGATGCCGAACGCAAGGGGCACTTCACCGAGGTGGTGCTGCGCCCGCAGGTGGTGGTGAGCAGTGATTCGGATGCGCAGATGGCGCTGCGGCTGCATGAAGATGCTCACCATGAGTGCTTTGTTGCCAACTCGGTGAACTTTCCGGTGCGGTGTGAGGCGGTGATTCGGCGCGAGGGTTGAATGCCGGGCGCACGAGCGCCCTGCGTCTGAGCTACGCCAGTTGACCTTCGATGCACAGCTCGAAGCAATTGCTTGCTTCCCTCTGCAGGTCAGCCACTGGCTGCCTGCTGTTGCTGGAAGGTAATGACGATGAACTCGGCCGGGCGTGCCACTGCCACCTCGACCGTGACACCCAGGTAGCCGTTGAGCAAATCATCGGCCATCATGCTTGAGCCCAGCCCGACACTCACCTGAAACGCATCCGCCAGCGCCGTACCCTGCAGGCCGCCCTGCTTCCAGATATTGGTGAGAAAGCTTGTGATCATCGTCTTGACCGCCGCCCAGGTGTTGGCGTTGTTGGGCTCGAACGCAAGGGCCCGGACGGCGAGCTTGATCGACTGCTCGAGGAAGGTCACGGTCCGGCGCACCGGCACGTAGCGCCAGTCCTGGCTGTTGCCGTCCAGCGTGCGCGCCCCCCAGATGAGAATGCCCTGACCGGTGAAAAAGCGGATGGCGTTGATCGACTTGCCCGACACCGGGTCGACGTTGAGATTGGCCTGCTGCTGGTCAGACAAGTTGATCGGCAAGCTGGCCGCACCGACGATGCTCATGTTTGCCGGCGCGTTCCAGACGCCGTGGGTGTTGTCGTTGAGCGTATACACCCCGGCCATGGCGCCACTGGCTGGCAGCACGTTGGCGCAAGTAAGGACATGGTTGACGATCTGACCATAGAGCGGGCTGGCATTGAGCAACGCATCTTGCAGCTGGCTGTTGCTCATGGGGTTGGCCGGCGGCTCGTTGATCATACCCAGCAAGGTAGCCACTGCCGCATTGGGCGCGGCCGGCGGGTTGATCAACGCCGCCAGTTGCGCTGTGTCGCCACCGAACAGGTTGGTGAAGTCGATATCGCCCTGCTGCATGATGGTGGTGCCGATGAACGGGTAGTAGCAGGTGCCGTAGTTCAGCCCGTTGTTACCAGTGTTGCTGCGAAAGGCCTGGATATCCTGGGTGTAGCGAACGGGGTCGGGATTGGCACCGCCGATGATGTCGAACACGCACAAGACCGTGCCCATCTCCTCTGCCTGCAGCAACATGCCCTGCATCAGGGCCGCGTTGTCGGCCACCGTCAGCAAGGTGGCCTCCGGGCAGATGTACAAGGTCGGCTCGGGCTGGTTCAGCAAGGTGGCCAGGCCGCGCTGCAGGTCGGCCAGTTGCACGTTGGGGTTGATCAGCTGTGCAGTGGGACTACTGGCCGGCTGCTTGCTGGCCGGGCCATAGGGGCCGACTGCGACGATGTACGCATCGCCGCCACCGTTCTGGTAGAACAGGCGAATGCTGTTGTAGAGGTAGTAAAGGGTCGCAGGGTCGGGCAGCACCGAGTAATACACCCCGTCGATGGCCAGGTAGTCACCTGAAGCTGGCTGCTCTTTCTGCGCCACCAGGTAGTACTCCGGGCTGTACTGGCGCGCCGGGTCAGCCGGCGGCGGCGGGTTGTCCAGCATGAAACAGGCCTGGAACTCGGCGAACGAAGAGACCTTCACCGCCTGGTTGTAGCAAGGCTGGCCCTGAGACACGGCCCGGGGCGTGTAGCCGATAAACGCCGGAACCGCAGTGGCGACCGGCACCACGCTGGCGGCCTGGGCGCTGGCCCCGTTGATGTACACGCCGGGTGTTGCATAAGTGGAGGCCATGGCTCGTCCTTGACGGTAGAGGGAGTGGCAAGGCCTGCCGCAATACCCAAGCTGCTGCAAAGCCATTGCCGGATCGCTGTGAACTGGCCTGGGGTACCGGTGATAAAGCAGTCACTGAAACCTCAAGGTTCCAGCAAGCTAGCACAACAATGGCTCATGGCCATATACGAACGACAAAAGTGACCATGCGGATACAACAAGGGCGCCTTGCGGCGCCCTTGTGGCTCAACTTATTCCCACTCGATGGTGGCCGGCGGCTTGCTCGACACGTCGTAGGTAACGCGCGAAATGCCTTCGATCTCGTTGATGATACGCCCGCTGACAGTCTCCAGCAGCTCGTAGGGCAGGTGCGCCCAACGTGCGGTCATGAAGTCCACGGTCTCGACGGCGCGCAGGGCCACGACCCAGGCGTAGCGACGGCCGTCGCCAACGACACCGACCGACTTGACCGGCTGGAACACCACGAAGGCCTGGCTGGTCTTGTGGTACCAGTCGGCCTTGCGCAGCTCTTCGATGAAGATGTGGTCGGCGCGACGCAGGATGTCGGCGTATTCCTTCTTCACTTCACCCAGAATGCGCACGCCCAGGCCCGGGCCCGGGAACGGGTGGCGGTAGACCATGTCGTACGGCAGGCCCAGTTCCAGGCCGATCTTGCGCACTTCGTCCTTGAACAGCTCACGCAGTGGCTCGACCAGCTTGAGGTTCATTTCCTCCGGCAGGCCGCCGACGTTGTGGTGCGACTTGATCACGTGGGCCTTGCCGCTCTTGGCGCCGGCCGACTCGATCACGTCGGGGTAGATGGTGCCCTGGGCGAGGAACTGGATGTTCTCGAGCTTGCTGGCTTCGGCATCGAAGATGTCGATGAAGGTACGGCCGATGATCTTGCGCTTTTTCTCCGGGTCGGCTTCGCCTTCCAGGTTGTCGAGGAACTGCTTTTCAGCATCGGCGCGGATCACCTTGACGCCCATGTTCTCCTTGAACATGGCCATCACCTGGTCGCCTTCGTGCAGGCGCAGCAGGCCGTTGTCGACGAATACGCAGGTCAGCTGGTCGCCGATGGCGCGGTGCAGCAGCGCGGCAACCACCGAGCTGTCGACGCCGCCGGACAGGCCCAGCAGGACGTTGGCCGAACCGACTTGCGCGCGCACCTGGGCGATGGCGTCTTCGACGATGTTCGAGGCGGTCCACAGGGCTTCACAGCCGCAGATGTCCTGCACGAAGCGCGACAGGATGCGACCGCCCTGCTTGGTGTGGGTCACTTCCGGGTGGAACTGCACGCCGTAGTAGCCCAGGGCGTCGTCGTACATGCCGGCGATCGGGCAGCTCGGGGTGCTGGCCAGCACGTTGAAGTTGCCCGGCATCTGGGTAACCTTGTCGCCGTGGCTCATCCACACGTCCAGGCCCAGTACGCCGTCATCGTCGACGTGGTCTTCGATGCCGTCCAGCAGGCGGCTCTTGCCAACTACGTCAACGCGGGCGTAGCCGAACTCGCGCAGCTCGGAACCTTCGACCTTGCCGCCCATCTGTTCGGCCATGGTCTGCATGCCGTAGCAGATGCCCAGTACCGGCACCTTCAGGTCGAACACCGCTTGCGGGGCACGCGGGCTGTTGGCTTCGTGGACCGACTCGGGGCCGCCGGCCAGGATGATGCCGCGCGGGTTGAATTCGCGGATCGCTTCATCGTCCATGTCGAACGGGTGCAGCTCGCAGTACACGCCGATTTCGCGCACGCGGCGGGCGATCAGCTGGGTGTACTGGGAACCGAAATCGAGGATCAGGATGCGGTGAGCGTGAATGTCGAGGGCCATGACTCAATCTCGTCAGTGGAAATCGGAAACGACGCGGGGCTGTTCGTGACAGCCCCGTTCGGTTATTGCTTGAAGCCTCAGCCTACGCGGTAGTTAGGGGCTTCTTTGGTGATCTGCACGTCATGCACGTGGGACTCGGCCATGCCGGCACCGGTGATGCGCACGAACTCAGGCTTGGTACGCATCTCTTCGATGGTCGCGCTGCCGGTGTAGCCCATGGACGAACGCAGGCCGCCCATCAGCTGGTGGATGATCGCGGCCAGGGCGCCTTTGTAAGGGACGCGGCCTTCGATGCCTTCCGGTACCAGCTTCTCGGCACCGGCCGAGGAGTCCTGGAAGTAACGGTCGGACGAGCCTTGCGCCTGTGCCATGGCACCCAGCGAGCCCATGCCGCGGTAAGCCTTGTACGAACGGCCCTGGAACAGCTCGACTTCACCCGGGGCTTCTTCGGTACCGGCGAACATCGAACCCATCATCACGCAGGAAGCACCGGCGACGATGGCCTTGGACAGGTCACCCGAGAAACGGATGCCGCCGTCGGCGATCAGTGGCACGCCAGTGCCTTCCAGTGCGGCGGCAACGTTGGCGATGGCGCTGATTTGCGGCACGCCGACACCGGCAACGATACGGGTGGTGCAGATCGAGCCCGGGCCGATGCCGACCTTGACTGCGTCGGCGCCAGCTTCGGCCAGGGCCTTGGCGGCAGCGCCGGTGGCGATGTTGCCGCCGATCACCTGCACTTGCGGGTAAGTCTCTTTGACCCAGCGAACGCGGTCGATCACGCCTTTGGAGTGGCCGTGGGCGGTGTCGACGACAACCACGTCAACGCCAGCAGCAACCAGGGCCGCAACGCGCTCGCCGGTGTCCTTGCCGGTGCCGACCGCAGCGCCGACGCGCAGGCGACCCTGGTCGTCCTTGCTGGCCAGCGGGTAGGCCTTGGCCTTTTCGATGTCCTTGACGGTCATCATGCCCTTGAGGGCGAACTTGTCGTCGACGATCAGGACTTTTTCCAGGCGGTGCTTGTGCAGCAGCTCGCGGACTTCGTTCTTGTCGGCGCCTTCGCGCACGGTGACCAGACGCTCTTTGGGGGTCATCACGTCGCGGACCTTGGCGTCCAGACGGTTTTCGAAGCGCACGTCACGGGAGGTGACGATGCCGACCAGGTCGCCGTTTTCCAGCACCGGAACACCGGAGATGTTGTTCAGGCGGGTCAGCTCGAACAGGTCGCGCACGGTGGCGTCGGCGTCGATGGTGATCGGGTCCTTGACCACGCCAGCCTCGAACTTCTTGACCTTGCGCACTTCGCCGGCCTGCTGCTCGATGGTCATGTTCTTGTGGATGATGCCGATGCCGCCTTCCTGGGCCATGGCAATGGCCAGACGCGCTTCGGTCACGGTATCCATGGCGGCGGAAACCAGGGGAATGTTCAGCTCGATGCCACGGGTCAAACGGGTCTTGAGACTGACTTCATTGGGCAGTACCTCGGAGTAGCCAGGTACAAGGAGGATATCGTCGAAGGTCAGGGCTTCTTGGCTGATACGCAGCATCGCGGGGGCTCCCGGGCGGGAAAAATGGAAGCGCGCCATTATACTCATGCAAGGCGCGCCGCTCAATGCAAAATAAGGGCCTTCGGTCCAGTTTTGGCTGTTGTGGCCTCATCGCCGGCAAGCCGGCTCCTACAAGCATTGCATTCGCCCTGTAGGAGCCGGCTTGCCGGCGATGAGGCCCTCGAATCAGCCTACCTTCACCTGCACCACAGCCACCGGCTGGTCGAGCCAATCGGCGAAGCTGTCGAGAAAGGCCTGGGTAAACCCGGCCTCGCCCCAGTTGTTGAAGATGAACCCAAGGTTGGAAAAGGCACATGGCTGCAGGTAAAGGAAGCCATTGATGTCATCTTCGAAGCCGCACAGCGGGCAGGTGAAGTTGTCGCTCACCGCCGGCATCCACTCCTCCAGGCTCTCGAACAGCGGCTCGCCCACCTCGCGGCGGCACTCCGGGCAGCCGGCTTCTTGCAAGAACCCTTCGGTGGGGGTGTAGATGCAGCGTTTGAGCATCACCTCCAGGCCGTTGACCGGGTTGCCCAACGGCAGTTTTTCCGGGTGCAGGGCCACTTTGCGGGCACCTGCGGCCAGGGCATGGCCCATGCGATTGCCGGTGCGCCCGCAGGTGCTCAGTTGCTCCTCGACGACTTTTTCGCGCACCAGCCAGCGCAGGATGGCCCGGGCACGGGCTTCGTGCACCGGCACGGTGGACAGCTTGGGGACGATGATGCTCTGGGTGTTCATGAACGGGGCAAGCCTGCAAAACAGCGGTAGTGGCGCAATTCTACCGCCTGCTCAGCCGCTCAGGTAGCGACCGATCAGCGCCAGGCCGCTGGCCAGCACCAGCCAGGTGACCAGCCGCACGAAAGCTTCGCGGGAAAGCTTGTGGGTCAAACGCCGGCCCACCCACAAACCAGCGAACATCACCGGCAGCAGGCAGGCCGCCAGCCACACCAGGCTGGTGTCGGCATACACCCCGGCGATCAGGAACAGCGACAGGCGCACGATGGTGCTGCAGCTGATCAGCGCGCTCTGGGTGGCGCGCACCTGCTCCTTCACCTCCAGCCGGGCGCTGAGGTAGATGGCATACAGAAAGCCGCCACTGCCGAACAACGCGCCGAACAGCCCGCCCACGGTCCCCATCGGCACCGCCCACAGCCCGGAAAGCCTGGCCGGGCGCACCTTCACCGCCAGCCCGTAGATGGCGTAGGCGGTAACGAACAGCCCCATCAGCAACAGCAGCAGGTCGGATTTCAGGTGCAGCAGAAACACCACCCCCAAGGTGCAGCCCACCGCCATGCACGGCAGCAACCGCAGCAGCTCGCCGCGCACCACATCCTTGCGTGATGGCAGCAGGTTGCCGAAGGCGGCGACGAAGTCCAGCAGCACCAGCAGCGGGATGATCCGCGACAGCGGCATGAAGTGAATCAGCACCGGGCCTGCCACCAGCGCGGTACCGAACCCGGCAATGCCGAAGACGATGTAGGCGGCGGCGATGGCCAGCAGGATGGGAATCCATTCGAGGGGGGTGAAGGCGAGTTGGCTGAACATGGGCCGATTCCTTGGGCGACCGGCACAGGTTAGCCTGCCTTACCCCATCACCGGCAAGGGAGTTGTGCACCTCGCCACATGCCGTGGGAGCGGGCTTGCCCCGCGATCACCGGCAGCGCCGGTGCCATGCCACTCGGTTTCCAGGCCCGCCCCATCGCGGGGCAAGCCCGCTCCCACGCTACTACGCACCCGGCACAGACAACCGCCCCGCATGTCCTTTATGATGCCCGCCATGATCAGAGACCCCTTCGAACGACTCGGCCTTGACCGCGAGGTCCTCACCGTCAGCCAGCTCAACGGCCGCGCCCGCGTGCTGCTGGAGGACGTGTTCCGCAGCGTCTGGGTGGAAGGCGAGATTTCCAACCTCGCCCGCCCGGCCTCCGGGCACATGTACTTCACCCTCAAGGACAGCGGCGCGCAAATTCGCTGCGCGCTGTTCCGCCAGAATGCCGCCCGCGTGCGCCAGGCCCTGCGTGACGGCCTGGCGGTCAAGGTGCGTGGCAAGGTGTCGCTGTTCGAGGGGCGTGGCGACTACCAGCTGATCCTCGACACCGTCGAGCCTGCCGGCGACGGCGCCCTGCGCCTGGCGTTCGAGGCGCTGAAAGAGAAGCTCGGCGCCGAGGGCCTGTTCAGCACCGAGCGCAAGCAGCCGCTGCCGGCCCACCCGCGGCGCATCGGCATCGTCTCCTCGCCCACCGGCGCGGTGATCCGCGACATCATCAGCGTGTTTGGCCGCCGCGCGCCGCAAGTCGAGCTGAACCTGATCCCCACCGCCGTGCAGGGCCGCGAAGCGATCAACCAGATCGTCCGCGCCTTGCAGCTGGCCGACCGCCAGGGCTTCGATGCGTTGATCCTGGCCCGTGGCGGCGGCTCGCTGGAAGACTTGTGGTGCTTCAACGAAGAGGCCGTGGCCCGCGCCGTGGCCGCCTGCGTGACGCCCATCGTCAGCGCCGTGGGGCATGAAACCGACGTGTCGATCAGCGACTTCGTCGCCGACGTGCGCGCACCCACGCCGTCCGCCGCCGCCGAGCTGCTGGCCCCCGACAACAGCGGCCTGCAGCAGCGCCTGGACAGCCTGCAGCGGCGCCTGCTGCTGCGCATGCAGAACCGCCTGAGCCATGACCGCCTGCGCGTCGAAGGCCTGGCCCGGCGCCTGCGCCACCCCGGTGAGCGCCTGCGCCAGCAGGCCCAGCGCCTGGACGACCTGGACATGCGCCTGCGCCGCGCCTTCATGCTCGGCATGCAGCGCCGCCAGGAGCGCCTGGGGCGCATGGACATGCGCCTGGCCGCCCAACACCCGGGGCGCAACCTGAAAATGCTCCAGCAGCGCCTGGACACCCTCGCCGCACGCCTGCCAAGGGCCATGCGCGACGTGCTCAAGGACCGCCGCCAGCGCTTCCAGGCGCAACTGCAGACGCTGCAGGTGGTCAGCCCCCTGGCCACCCTCGCCCGCGGCTACAGCATCCTGCTCGACGAGCGCGGCCAGGCCGTGCGCAGCGCCGCCGACACCCGCAACGGCCAACGCCTGACCGCACGCCTGAACGAAGGCGAGCTGAAGGTGCGGGTCGAGGACAATCACCAGACCCCGGTCACCCTCTCGCTACTGGACTGACACATGCCCCGCCTGCTCGCGCCCCTGCTCGCCCTCGCCCTGCTGCTGCCGATCACCGCCGCCCAGGCCAGCTACATCACCCGCACCCTGAACAAACCAGTGCCCGGCGGCGTTGCCGTGGTCGACCTGGGGCCTGCCGCCAGCGCCCCGTCGGCACGCTTCGACGGCAAGCCGGTGCTGGTGGTCAAGGAGCAGGACACCTGGCTGGCCATCGTCGGCATCCCGCTGACGCAAAAGCCCGGCAGCGCGGTGCTGACCCAGGGCGGGCGCACTCTGGCGTTCAACGTTGGCAGCAAGAAATACCCCGAGCAGCACATCACCCTGAAGAACCAGCGCCAGGTCAACCCCAACCCCGACGACCTCAAACGCATCGACCGCGAGCTTGCCGAGCAGATCAAGGCCTACCGCAGCTTCAGCCCGGCGCTGCCCAGCAACCTGATCCTCGACAAGCCGGTCAACGGCCCGCTGTCGAGCAAGTTCGGCGTGCGCCGCTTCTTCAACGGCGAGGAACGCAACCCCCATGCCGGCCTGGACTTCGCCGTGCCCGCCGGCACGCCGATCAAGACCCCGGCCAACGGCAAGGTGATCCTGGTGGGTGATTACTTCTTCAATGGCCGCACGGTGTTCGTCGACCATGGCCAGGGCTTCATCAGCATGTTCTGCCACATGTCGAAGATCGACGTGAAGCCCGGGCAAGTGATGCGCCGCGGCGAAGTGGTGGGGCGCGTGGGCTCGACCGGGCGTGCCACCGGGCCGCACATGCACTGGAACGTCAGCCTGAACGATGCGCGGGTGGATCCGGCGATTTTCATTGGCGCGTTCCAGCCCTGACACAGCGGCGCCTGCTTCGCGGGCAAGCCCGCTCCCACAGGTATTGCATGAGGTTCAAGCCTGCGTTGTACCTGTGGGAGCCGGCTTGCCGGCGATGAGGCCAGTACAGGCAGCACAAGACACTTGCTCCCACAGGTATGACGAAGCGTTCGAAGGCTGTGATTTCCCTGTGGGAGCGGGCTTGCCCGCGAAGAGGCCAGCAGCGTCACCATCACTTCACCTGTGTTGCGCCATTAAAAAATACAGCGCAACAATTCAAAACCTTAAAACACATATCAGCGATAAAATCTCGCCTTTCAGCATTTTTTAAGCATTCCTCTCAATTTTTCCGCAGTGCTTGCCATCCCCCACCCCACTGGTTAGGGTTGAGCACATGAAAACCTTCAGCACCCTCATCCTGCTCCGACAACATCGCAGCCTCAACCTGGTCAGCGCCCGACTACCAGGCTGATTCGCGTCGCCTCGCCCCTTCATCTCGTTACTGCCCGGCAGGCCCGATCTCGGCCGCACACAAAAGGATTGCTTCCATGACCATGCTCAAAGACCCTTCGAAGAAATACCGCGCCTTCCCGACCATCGACCTGCCCGACCGCACCTGGCCGTCGAAGGCCATCACCGAGGCACCTATCTGGTGCAGCTCGGACCTGCGTGATGGCAACCAGTCGCTGATCGAGCCGATGGATTCGGAGAAGAAGCTGCGCTTCTGGAAGACCTTGGTGCAGGTGGGCGTGAAGGAAATCGAAGCCTCCTTCCCTTCCGCTTCGCAAACCGATTTCGACTTCGTGCGTACCCTGATCGAAGATGGCCACATCCCGGACGACACCACCATCCAGGTGCTCACCCAGGCCCGTGAAGACCTGATCGCCCGCACCTTCGAATCGCTGCGCGGCGCGAAAAAGGCCATCGTCCACCTGTACAACGCCACCTGCCCGTCGTTCCGCCGCATCGTCTTCAACCAGGACAAGCAGGGCGTGAAGGACATCGCCGTCAACGCCGCCAAGCTGTTCGTCAAGTACGCCGCCCAGCAGCCTGAAACGCAATGGACCTTCCAGTACTCGCCGGAAACCTTCAGCGCCACCGAGCTTGAGTTCGCCAAAGAGGTGTGCGACGCGGTGATCGAGGTGTGGAACCCCACCCCTGAGCACAAGATCATCCTCAACCTGCCGGCCACCGTCGAAGTTGCCACGCCGAACGTCTACGCCGACCAGATCGAATGGTTCTGCCGCAACGTCAACCGCCGTGACAGCGTGATCATCAGCCTGCACTGCCACAACGACCGCGGCACCGGCATCGCCGCCACCGAGCTGGGCCTGATGGCCGGCGCCGACCGCGCCGAAGGCTGCCTGTTCGGCAACGGCGAGCGCACCGGCAACGTCGACCTGGTCACCCTGGCATTGAACCTCTACACCCAGGGCATCGACCCGCAGTTGGACTTCTCCGACATCGACGGCGTGCGCAAGGTGGTCGAGGAGTGCAACCAGCTGCCGGTACACCCGCGCCACCCCTACGTCGGCGACCTGGTCCACACCGCATTCTCCGGCTCGCACCAGGACGCGATTCGCAAAGGCTTCACCAAGCAGCAGGAAGGCGAGCTGTGGGAAGTACCGTACCTGCCGATCGACCCGGCCGACATCGGCCGCAGCTACGAGGCGGTGATCCGCGTCAACAGCCAGTCGGGCAAGGGCGGCATCACCTACCTGCTCGAGCAGGAATACGGCATCAGCCTGCCGCGCCGCATGCAGATCGAGTTCAGCCAGGTGGTACAGGGTGAAACCGACCGCCTGGGCCTGGAAATGACTGCCCAGCAGATCTACAAGCTGCTGCAGAAGGAATACCTGCAGGCCAACGCCCCCTACACCATGGTCAGCCACCGCTTGCAGGAAGAAAACGGCAACAGCGCCGTGGAAGTGGAAGTCGCCGGTGAAGGCGAGACCAACCTGCACTGGCGCGGCAAGGGCAATGGCGCCCTGGAAGCCCTGGTCGCCGGCCTGCCGGTTGCAGTCGAGATCATGGACTACAACGAGCACGCCATCGGCGCCGGCACCAACGCCAAAGCTGCGGCCTACATCGAGCTGCGTGTGGCCGGTGGCCGCCCGGTGCACGGCGTGGGCATCGACGAGAACATCACCACCGCCAGCTTCAAGGCACTGTTCAGTGCGCTCAACCGCTCGCTGAGCCAGCAGGAAGCCAAGGCCGCCTGAAGCGCCAACAGCTAAAACAAGGGCCGCCCTGCGGCCCATCGCCGATGCGCAGGCGATGGGCTTCAGGGCGGCCCTTTTTTATGCCGGCTGCAAACCCTGGTGTCCTGTCTCGGAAATACGTTCTCTTTTGGCCGAGAGAGGACACTAGCCATCATTTCGCCCGCAACTCTGGATATACTGCCTCGCCCCTTCTTCACTCATGCAAGGACCACCATGAGCCAGCGCCCGGAACTCACCCCATGAGTGTCTCGCTCAGCGACCAGATAGGGGCCATGGCCCTCGTCGACCAGCTTCGCCACCGCGAAATGGAAATCCAGGAACACCTCGACCTGCCAAAACGCCGTGCCGACGTGGCCGAGCGCATCCGCACCTATTACCAGAACAATGGCATCCCCTTCGACGACAGCCAGATCGCCGAAGGCGTGCAGCAGTACTTCTCGCGCCGCTTGATGTTCGAAGCACCGCCCATGGGCCGCCTGCAAAACCTGCTGGCGGGCCTGATCATGGCCCGCGGCAAACTGCTGCGCTGGGTCGCCGGCGCACTGCTGCTTTATGTACTGGGCCTTGGCGCCATCGCCCTGGCAGACCGCTACCAGAACGTCACCGTCGAGCAAGCCGCCCACCGCCTGATGCTGGACAGCCGCACCCTGCAAAACGACATCACCACCCAGCGCCAGCGCCTTGGGCAGGTGCAGGCACGCCTGCAGCGCAAGCCAGAACCTGTGGTGGCGGCAATGGCGGTAAAGATCGAGCAAATGCTGCCGTCAGCCTTGCCTGCGCCCCTCGAACTGCCCGACCCGATCACCCGCGACAACCGCACCCCACTCAAGGCCCGTATCGACCAGGCCCAATTCGAGCTGGCTGCCGCGCGCACCAGCCTGAATACCGCAACCAAGCGCCTGAACAGCGTCGACCGGGTGTTCACCAGCCTCGACCGCCAGCGCGAGCTGCTCGCCCGCCTCAAGGCCATGTCGTTGTCGGCCAATGAACGCAAGCCGCTGCTGGCCTGGAGCGAGCAGGCCAGCAACGACATCGCCGCGCTGCGCCTGAAAAGCGCCAACGCCACGCTGGATGTACTGCGCGATTACCTGGACTTTGCCGCCCAGCCACTGACCATCGAGCTGGTCGACCGCCCAGGGGTCAAGTCCGGGGTCGAACGCTGCTACGAGGCGTCTGGTTGCGCCGAGAACAGCACACGCGGCAAGAGCTGGTACCTTGTGGTCGAACCGCTGGACGCCAGCGGCAACGCGGCCATGATGCCGGTGACCAGCGTCGAGGACGGCCAGACCCGCTGGGCCAATCGCTTCGGCGTGCGCGTCAGCCGTGACGAGTACCTCAAGGTGCGCCAGGACAAGCTGGACGATGGCCATATCAGCCAACGGCTGATCGGCGAAAAACCGGCCAACAGCCTGCTGACCTACTACAACCAGCGCACCAGCAGCACCCCTGACATGATCCTGGAGTGGTAACCCATGACCCCGAGCGCACTCTTTCGCGCCCTCGAAGACAACTCGCGCCAGGCCGAACAACAGCTGCGCGAGGCTGAGCAGGCGCTGTATGCCGGGTCCGACCAGCAAGCCCGGCTAGAACACCAGATCGCCTGCAAACTGGGCGAGATCGCCAGCCTGCAACTGCAGGACACCGCCGCGCTGGACCTGCAGACCCGCCAGCAGCTGGAGCAACGCGAACAGGCCCAGGCCGCCTTGCTGCAGACCCTGCAACAGGCCGAGCGGATCATCGCCAACACCCTTGGCAAGCACCATGCCGCGCGCCAGAACCTCGAGCAGCTCGATGCCCGGGCGCAGGACCTGCTTGAACAGAACCCCGCCTCGCGCCAACTGCTCGAGCAACTGGAGGCCGCTCGCCAGGCCGAGCAGCACGCCCACGCCGGTTACGAGGAAATCCGCAGCGAGTGCGACAGCAAGTTGCATGGCTATACCAGCAACCCGCTGTACACCTTCCTCAAGGCCCGCCAGTACGGTACCGAACACTATCGCCCCTACCCGCTGCAGGGCATGCTCGACAACTACCTGGCACGGCGCGTCGATTTTCACACCAACCAGGCCAACGAGCGCATCCTGCTGAGCATGCAGGCGCGCAACGAGACCGTGCGCCAAGCCCGCAGCGAGGCCCACGCGCAACTGCAAGCGCAGTATCAGCAGCAGCTGGACGAGGCCCGCCAGGCGCTGGGCATGCAGAACATGCTGGCCGAAGAGCAGGTGCTGAACACACTGCTGAAAGAGTCCAAGGCCCGCGCCAGCTCGCTGCAGGTGCAACTGAGCGAATTCTCCCAGCAACGCGACCCGCACCTGCTCGGCATTCGCCAGACCATCACCGAGCGGCTCAAGGCGCGCCCGCTGGCCGAGCTGATGCTCGCCGCCGCACAAACGCCAGACACCCGCGATGACCTGCTGGTCAGCGAGCTGCAGGTGCTGCACGCACGCCTGGAGGACGCAGGCCAGGCCCTCAAGACCCTGCAAAACCGCGCGCAGAACAGGCGCCAGCACTACGAGCGCGCCAAGGCCATCGAGCACGGCCTGCGTACCGAGCACTACCAGGACTCGCGTCACGAGTACCAGTTGCGCCACCCGATCGAGCAGATTCTGGCCGAATACATGCGCGGCGCAGCCGACCAGCAAGCGATTGAAAAGCTGCTCGATGAAGGCCGCGAATACGTTGCGCCGCGCCACCGCGGCAATGGCCGCTCGTCCAGCTCGTACAGCAGCGGCGGTTTTTCCGGCGGTTCGAGCAGCTCAGGTTTTCGTACCTCCAGCAGCTCCGGCGGTGGCGGTTTCCGTACCACCGACAGCTTCTGAACGGCCCCCACCCCATTCCAGCCCCCACTCATGCAAGGACTCCCATGAGCCAATACCTAGAACGCGCCCTCGAAGGCCTGCGCAAACTCGGCATCTCTTTCGGCAAACCGGCCCAGCCGGCGCCGGTATTGATGCTGCTGGACAAGGTCGCCCACTACGACAACCAGCGCATCACCGGCATCGCCGCTGTGCTGCAGCAGGCGACCCTGTTCAACCAGACCGTGCGTGAGCAGATCGCCGGCATGGACATCTCCGACCGCTACATGAACATCACCGACAGCTTTACCTCGATCCGCGAGGATGCTGCCGCCATGGCCACGTGGATGGACGACGGCCGCCTGGACACCCTCGAGCGCCTGAAAATGGCCTGGATGCACATGATGCGCGGCTCGATCCCCAGCCGCTTCGAAGATATCCGCAAGCACTACCTCGACGTTTGCGCCGCCGCCAGCGACCAGATCAGCCGCGAGAGCCTGATCCTGGAGTCGTACATGGACTTCCGCCTGGCGATGAAAACCGCCGAGGTGGATGCGCAGGAAGTGCTGACCCTTGCCGGCCGGGCGCTGCAGGAGCGCACCCAGGCACTGGATACGGCCAACGCCAACGTGGCAGCGGCCGAAGGCGCAGAACCTGCGCGCCGCGCGGCGCTGGAGCTTAGTCGCGATGAAGCGGTACGCGCGCTGCAGAACGAAGACAAGAGCTACCAGATCGTCAAGGATATCGCCGACGACCTTCGGGTCGGCTACAACACCGCCGAGATGGTGTTCGCCCGCATCAGCCAGGTGCACGTGGTCAAGGAGCGCCAGTACCAGCGCATGGTGTCGTTCTTCGCCACCAACGAGGTGGTGCTCACCAGCCTGGCCGTGTCGTTCACCGCCAACCAGGGCATGGCCGAGGCTACCCACACCCTCAACGCCACCACCGACGGTATCAACAAGGGCCTCGAAGCCCTGGGCGAGCTGGGCAACCAGCAGCTCGGCGCCGCCATGAAAGCCAGCTACGGCTCGACCCTGCGGGTCGAATCGGTGCGCGCCCTGGCCCAGGCCACCCTGGACTTCCAGAGCGACATGAAAGGCCTGACCGCCACCTACCGCGCCGAGTCGACCAAGGCTGCGCAGGAGATCTCCGACGCCGTCGAAGACGCCAAGCGCGCGTTCTCCGCACTGCTGAGCAAAGCTTCGCAGTAACCGGCAAGGGGCTGCGTTGCAGCCCCTGCCTTTTCATTATCAAGCAGTCACCGCAACCCTTCACAGGGTCTCGCCGGCCTGCCTTCAGTAGCGGCAACCCGGAAGGTTGTAGGCCTTCCAGTCCAGCGCCCAGCGCCCACTGTTCTTTTCAACGTCATATCCTTTCATCAAGGCTGCAACCTGTATCTCATCCCAACCCAGCGGGGCGATGGAATGCTTGGCTGCAACTGCCACTGTCGAGTCGGTGGCCACCGAAGTCAGGAAGTACAGGTCTTCCCGGCCCTTGACCTGCTTGTGCTTGGCATATTTGAAGAAGTCCGAACAGTTGCCTGCCGAGGTCACGCAATGGGCATACACGTAATGCACCTGGTAGATATTGAATACACCCGGCCCTTCCATCTCGACCTTGCGGGTATTGACCGTGGAACCATGGATTCCTTCACTGGTGCTGCTGGTCAACTTGCCACCCACCGCACTCAGTAAAAAGCCGGCACCTAAACCCACTTCCATCTCCAGCGTCGAAGTGAATGTCGAACTGTAGCCTTCCGTTACTGCCACTTCCTGTATGTGCTTGACACTGCTGGGGACGCGCACGGTATTCAGGTGGGAGAGGTATGCCATTATCGGGGTCGTGTAGGTTCCCCAATCCTGCGGCCCCAGGCGCATGTCACCGTACACGGTTTTATCGTATATCCAGCAACCCGCATTGACCGCCCCGTCACTGCCGAACAGATAGTTCTCGATTTCATAAGACCCGCGCTTGTGCGGGAAGTTACCAATGTCCTTGATCATGGACTCGTCGATAAAGCTCATCGCAACAGACTCCTGTCGGTATTTGTCATTTATATCGATTGAAGGGGATACCGGCCACAGACTGGTCAATCTCGAGTGCACCCAGCTTTCTTGCGGCAAGCACCGCCTGCCTGACCGATTGCCAGCCAGGTGCCTCAACGGCCTGACGCTCTTCCACGACGACCAGCCGATCAGTACTTAGCGACGACACCAGCAGCCACTGACCCGCCACTTCGCTGAATACGCTGCCCAACCTGGCGTTGCCTGGCTTGCCATCGACCAGGCAATGGGCATAGGCAATGTTGACCTGGTAAACCAGGTACGCCTTGCTGTCGTTCAGGTAAACATCGCGCGTCTGTTCGACCGGCATGCCCCATAAAACATCGGCAGGCAAGTCGGTCACGATGCGGGACAGTGCATTGACCCGATTGATGCCCGGGCGCACCTTGAAAGGCACCTCGAGGCCTGCCAGAAAGTCCCGGTTCAAACCGCACTGATAGTGCTGCGTGTGGACATAAGGCCCCGAGCGCTGTTGCTGAACCCGTGCGCAATACGAAAGGTAGGCATAGACCGGGCGGGTGAAACACTCAACGGCAACACCGTCGACATTGATATCACCAACGACCGTTTGCCCCGCCACCCAACTGCCCGCTTGCACGCCCTGCTCGCCGTACAAATAGCGCTCTATTTCATAAGAGCCTTTAAGTTCTTCATGGCTGCTCACTGGGCAACCTCCTTCTGACTGAGCGAGGCGCCACCTTAAAATTCGTGTGCTCGGCAGATCAGCAGGAACACTTTCTTGCAGGCAAAAAAAAGGGCGCCGACCAAGCGCCCCATAACCGTGTAGCACACAACGAAAGGGTTCAGTCCAGCAAGGCCATCGCCTCGGCGCTGCAGGCCTCGATACGCGCCCAGTCACCGTTCTTGATCCAGCTGCTGTCGAGCATCCAGGTGCCACCCACGCACATCACGTTGGGCAGGGCCATGTAGTTGCGTACATTGGCCGGGTTGACCCCGCCGGTGGGGCAGAAGCGGATGTCGCCGAACGGGCCGGCGAAGGCCTTGATCGCCGCCACGCCGCCGCTGATCTCGGCCGGGAACAGCTTGAAGCGCCGGTAACCGAGGGCGTACCCCATCATGATTTCCGACGGCGTGCTGATACCCGGCAGCAGCGGGATGTCGCTGTCGACGCCGGCTTCGAGGATGTCCTGGGTAATGCCCGGGGTCACCACGAACTGCGCACCAGCCGCCTCGACCTTGGCGAACATGCTGCGGTCGAGCACGGTGCCGGCGCCGATGCACAGTTCCGGGCGCTGCTCGCGCAGCACCTGGATGGCCTTCAGGCCGTGCTGCGAGCGCAGGGTCACTTCCAGGGTGCGGATACCGCCAGCGGCCAGGGCGTCGGCCAGGGGCAGGATGTCTTCCTCACGGGCGATGGTGATCACCGGCAGGATGCGCGCCTTTTCGCAAATGGCGTCGATCCGGGCGGCCTTTTCAGCCATCGAGAGCAAAGGCTGTGGGCGTTCGAGGGTGGTCATGACAGTGGATCCTTGGCTCATGGGCACCAGTAGATGCTCAGGGGGTCGTGAAGAAAGGCGCGAATCGGCATTTCGGTAAGGTCGTTGCCCGCCAGCGCGGCGCGCAGGGTAGCGAGTTTGCCCGCCCCTTGCACCGACAACACCGTCAGCCCGGCACTGGCCAGCAGCGCACGGGTCATCGACAGGCGCTGGCGCGGCACGCTCGGCGCCAGCAACGGCAGGCAGCGGCGCTTGCTGGACGGGTTCAGGCCTTCAAGCAAATTGGGGCTGGCCGGGAACAGCGACGCGGTATGGCCATCGTCGCCCATGCCCAGTACCAGCACGTCGATCGGCGGCAGCGCGGCGAGTGCTTCGTCGGCCTGTTCGGCGGCGATGCCCAGGCTTGCAGCGCTGTGGTACAGGCCGATGAAACGGGCCTTGGCCGCCGCACCCTTGAACAGGTGGCGAGCCAACAGGCCGGCGTTGCTGTCGGGGTGCTCCACTGGCACCCAGCGCTCGTCGGCCAGGCTTACGGTCACTTTCGACCAGTCCAGTGCCTCGCTGGCCAGCTTCTCGAGAAACGGCACCGGGCTGCGCCCGCCGGACAGCACCACGCAGGCCTGGCCGTTGCTGGCAATGGCCTGGCGCAGGCGCCCGGCCACATCGGCGGCCAATGTGGCCGCAAGGGTTGGCCCGTCAGCGAGCTGGTGTACCGTCACGCTTGCCGGCAATTGCAGTTCAGATATCGCCATACCAGGCCCTCCCGTCTCGTGTAATCAGTGCAATCGAGCTCATCGGCCCCCAGGAGCCGGCGGCATAGGGCTTGGGCGCCTCACCGCTGTTTTTCCAGCCGGCGATCAACTGGTCGCACCAGGTCCAGGCGTACTCGATCTCGTCCTTGCGCACGAACAGGTTCTGGTTGCCACGCATTACCTCGAGCAACAGGCGTTCGTAGGCGTCCGGAATCCGCGCGCTGCGCCAGGTATCGGAAAAATTCAGCTGCAACGGGCCGCTGCGCAGTTGCATGCCCTTGTCCAGGCCCTGCTCCTTGGTCATCACCCGCAGCGAGATGCCTTCGTCCGGTTGCAGGCGAATGATCAGCTTGTTGCCGATCTGCAGGCGCTGTTCCGGGGCGAAGATGTAGTGCGGCGTTTCTTTGAAGTGGATGACGATCTGCGACAGCTTTTGCGGCATGCGCTTGCCAGTGCGCAGGTAGAACGGCACCCCCGACCAGCGCCAGTTGCGAATGTCGGCGCGCAGGGCAACGAAGGTTTCGGTGTCGCTCTGGGCGTTGGCGTTGTCTTCTTCGAGGTAGCCGGGCACCGGCTTGCCGTCGCTGTAGCCGGCGATGTACTGGCCACGCACCACACGGGTGCCCAAGCCCTCGCCGGTGATCGGTGCCAGTGCCTTGAGCACCTTGACCTTCTCGTCGCGGATGCTGTCGGCGGACAGGTCGCTGGGCGGGTCCATGGCGATCAGGCACAGCAGCTGCAGCAGGTGGTTCTGGATCATGTCGCGCAGCTGGCCGGCCTTGTCGAAGTAACCCCAACGGCCCTCGATGCCGACCTTCTCGGCCACAGTGATCTCCACATGGGAGATGGAGTTCTGGTTCCACTGGGTTTCGAACAGGCTGTTGGCGAAACGCAGGGCGATCAGGTTCTGTACCGTTTCCTTACCCAGGTAATGGTCGATGCGATACACCCGGTTTTCGGGGAAGAACCGCGCCACCGCATCATTCACCCGGCGCGACGACTCCAGGTCGTGGCCGATGGGCTTTTCCAGCACCACCCGGGTGCGTGGCGCAAGGCCGGCCTTGTCGAGGTTCTCGCAGATGGCGCCGTACACCGCTGCGGCGGTGGCGAAATAGGCGATCAACGGCAGCCCGGCGGGGGCTTGCTCGGCCAGGGCCTGGTAGCCCTCGGGCTGAGCGAAGTCCAGATGCAGGTAGTCAAGGCGGGCGAAGAAGCGCCCGAGGGTGGCCGGGTCGATCTCGGCGTCCGGCACGTGGCGGCGCAGGTGCGCCTCGATATTCTGCAGATGCTCCTGGGCACTGCCAGGCTCCCGGGCCAGGGCCAGCAGGCGGGTGTCCGCGTGCAGCAAATTGGCGCGGTCAAGCTGGTAGAGCGCGGGAAACAGCTTGCGCAATGCCAGGTCGCCAAGGGCGCCAAACAGGGCAAAGGTGCAAGGTTCTACACTGATCGCAGCCATGATGTTGGTTCTTTTATTAAAGTTGGGCTAGGAATACCGGTTTCGACCCGGTTTTTCAAGGGGTAATGTAGTAAAAACAACAACATCAACCCCACCTGATACAGACAAGTGGTGTGACCCTCTCAGCGACAGTACGATAGACAACTTTGCAAAAAGCCTGCAGCCCTGCCTGCCGTCTGTCTGCCCGGGCCGGCCCTGCAAGCCGCCCCTTCAAAACAAGGACCCCACCATGGACCGCGTGCGCAACCTCCTGGAACAGATCCAGGGCCGCCTGGACGAGCTTAACAAGGCCGAGCGCAAGGTCGCCGAGGTCATCTTGCTGAACCCGCAGCAAGCCACCCGCTTCAGCATCGCCGCCCTGGCCCAGGCGGCCAAGGTCAGCGAGCCGACCGTCAACCGCTTCTGCCGCTCGTTCGGCGTCAGCGGCTACCCCGAGCTCAAGCTGCAACTGGCGCAGAGCCTGGCCAGCGGCGCCGCCTACGTAAGCCGCGCCGTGGAAGCCGATGACGACCCGGCTGCCTACACGCAAAAAATCTTCGGCAGCGCCATCGCCTCGCTGGACAGCGCCTGCCAGGCGCTGGACCCGCAGCAGGTCAGCCGCGCCGTGGACATGATGATCCAGGCCCGGCAGATCCACTTCTTCGGCCTGGGTGCCTCGGCCCCCGTGGCGCTGGATGCCCAGCACAAGTTCTTCCGCTTCAACCTGGCCGTATCGGCCCACGCCGATGTGCTCATGCAGCGCATGCTGGCCTCGGTGGCCCACACTGGCGACCTGTTCGTGATCATCTCCTACACCGGGCGCACCCGCGAACTGGTCGAGGTGGCGCGCCTGGCGCGGGAGAACGGCGCCTCGGTGCTGGGCCTGACCGCCGCCGGCTCGCCGCTGGCCCAGGCCTGCAGCCTGAGCCTGCACATTCCGCTGCCCGAAGACACCGACATCTACATGCCGATGACCTCGCGGATCATCCAGCTCACCGTGCTCGACGTGCTGGCCACCGGCATGACCCTGCGCCGCGGCTCGGACTTTCAGCCGCACCTGCGCAAGATCAAGGAAAGCCTCAACGCCAGCCGCTACCCGATCGAAGACGACGACCTCAACTGAGCCGGTGCGCCTGCAAACGCAGGTGCGCCCGCTCGCCAGGCGCCAGGCTCAGCCCGGCATCACTGCCACTGGCCGCCTCCACGCAGACGAACCCCTGGCACTCGCGCCCGGTCACGCCCATCAGCGGGCGGTTGCCGGGGTGCCAGACCACGGTGTCGTCGCTGTCGCCGGTGTCGATGCACAGCTCGCGCTGCCAGGCCGGGTCCTGCAACTGCACCTTCGGCGTACCCGGGTACACCTTCTGGCAGCCGCCACGCAGCTTCAGCGCGCCGTCTTCGCGGCACACCTGGCGGTTGAGGCGGTCGTAACCTTCGATATCCTCAAGCCCGGACAGCGCTACCTTTGACACGTCACTGATGCGCCAGTAGGCCAGCAGTGCATGGCTCAACTGGCAGGGCTCGCTGTCCTGATGCTCGGTGGACAGGCTCAGCTCCATGCTGGCGCCCAGACGGGCGTGCAGGTCGACCTGCCAGTCGCACAAATCCAGCCGCCACTTGAGCGTAACGCCCTCCTCGTCCTCAGTGCTTTGCACCAGCTTCCAGTCCAGCAGCCGCGCCCAGCCGTGGGCCGGCCACAAATCTTCGCTGGGGTGGCGGCCATACCACGGCCAGCACACCGGCACCCCGCCACGAATCGCGCCCACCTGCGGCCACTGCTCGGCGCACCACAGCCAGGGCTTTTCGCCGGCCGGCTGAAAATGCAGCAACTGCCCGCCCTGGCGGCTGAACACCGCCTGGCAGCGCGGGTGGTCGATGACCAGGACATCGCGCTGCTGGTAACGCTCCCACTCGAACGTCGGCCGTGGCCGTTGCGTGGTGAAGAAGCGATGTAGCGGATGTTCAGGCATGGTTCCAGGCTCTTTGTTGTTCGAGATAGCGCTGTCTCAGCCCCAACCCGCTAACCACTGCAGACCAGTGGTTAGCGGAAGGCCGAAAATGGATGGCGTAAATTTACAACAATTTTTCTCAGAATGACGACTGAATCTTCAAGCCTGCGACCAGCGCGTTATCCACATCGTCCACACCACCAGGGCTCTTGATGTACTGCAGGTTCGGCCGCACGGTCAGCCAGTTGGTGACGTGGAAGCCGTAGTAGAGCTCGGCGTTGTACTCGGTGCGCTGCAGCGGCACGAAGCCCGGGTTGTCGTAGTCGTTGATGCCGCTGACCACGTTGAGCTGCTCGGCGCGCTTTTTCACATCGTCGTTGACGTGAATGCGGGCGATGCCAAAGCCGATATCGTCCTTGGGCCGGGAATCGAACGCGCCTTTGTACACCATGCCCACCTGCTGGTAGTTGTCGACCACGTTGGTGGCCTTGTCGTGCATGGTGAAGTTGGCGAACAGGCTCAGGCCGCGGCTGGCATCACCACTGTGAGCGGTGACCTGCTGCTGGGCCACCACCCACCAGCCGTGCTTGCTGGAGTGCGACTTGAAGTCCGCGCCGGTCAGCCCCTGGGGGTTGCCGTTGACGTCGTCGTAGATATCGTCGGCCTTGGCGGTGCTGTAGTAGTAGCCCAGGCGGTACTCGCCCGGCAGGCCGTTGACCTGCGGCGACCAGACCATCTCCACCGGCAGGATGGCGCCCTTGGTGCCGCTGCCGCTGAGCTTGAAGCCGTTGCCGGTCTCAAGGTTGGACGGGTTCTGCTCGAAGGCGCCCACCTGCACGAAGAACTCGGGGGTGATGTTGTACTTGACCCGCAGCGCCCACTGGCTCACTGGCCAGTTGTACCAGATGCCGCCCACCCAGTTGCCCACCTGCGAGCCGCAGAACGCCAGGTTCTGGAAGTCGCAGGGGAAGCTGTTGAAGTCCTCGCCCGGGCCATAGCGGCCGACCTTCACGTCCAGCGCGCCGTCGAAGTACTTCTGCTTGACCCACATCTGCGTCAGGCGCCAGGTCTGGCCGCGGCCCCACACCTCCTGCACCGAGCTGAACTGCCCGGCGCGCGGGTCACTGATGCGGTCGTTGGACAGGTTGCGCCCGCTACGCTCGGTGATTGCCAACTTGAACTCGGCGTCATGCCAGCCAAAGATCTTTTGCAGGTCCAGGTGCGCGCCCAAGGCGAACTGGTCGCTGTAGCGGGCGGTCTTGTCGTCGTTGTAGCCACCGTGCAGGTTGCCGGCCACCTCGCCGACGTAGTCGAGGGTGAAGTCGTAGCCCTTGTCCAGCAGCTCGGTGCGGGTGCCGCCCCAGTCGCCGGTCATCCACTTGGACTCCGACGAAAAAGCCTCGGCAGCCTGTGCGCCACTGCTGCCGACGATGGCCAGCAAGGCCAGCGAGCCCAGGGCCCTGATGCGATTGCGCTGTTCCATTCCTTTGCGTCCTCTTTTCTTGTTATTTAACAGAACGATTTAACGGCGGCCGCCTGTAGGAGCGGCCTTGTGTCGCGAAAGGGCTGCGTAGCGGCCCCAAGTTCTCAGCCGCCCGAAAAATTGCCGGGGCTGCTCTGCAGCCCTTTCGCGACACAAGGCCGCTCCTACAAGGGCTGCGTTTGCTCAACGGCCTTTGAAACGGGTCACGTTGTCCTTGCTCGGTGCGTTGGCAGAAAGGTCCAGCCGCTCGCCGCTGGCGGCGTCGAACAGCAGCACCCGCGCCGGGTCGAACTGCAAATCCAGACTGTCGCCGACCCGGCACGCCACATCCGGCGCCAGGCGGCAGCAGACCTTGGTCTGGTTGAGGGTGACGAACACCAACAGGTCCGGGCCGGTGGGCTCGGTCACCTGCACCTCGGCGCGGATGCCCGGCAGGCCGTTGCCCTGGGCGCCGCCCAGGGTGATCTGCTCGGGGCGCACGCCCAGGATCAGCTCGCGGCCCTCCAGCCCCTCGCCAGCCACCCCAAGCGGCAGCTCGCAACGCGCCTGGCCGCTGTCCAGCAGCGCCAGCACGCGGCCATCCTGGCGGGCCAGGCGCACCGGGATGAAGTTCATCGGCGGCGAACCGATGAAGCTGGCGACGAACAGGTTGGCCGGGTCGTTGTAGATCTGCTGCGGGGTGCCGAACTGCTGGATGATGCCGTCCTTCATCACCGCCACCTTGTCGCCCAGGGTCATGGCCTCGATCTGGTCGTGAGTGACGTACACCGTGGTGGTTTTCAGGCGCTGGTGCATCAGCTTGATCTCGGTGCGCATCTCCACCCGCAGCTTGGCGTCGAGGTTCGACAGCGGCTCGTCGAACAGGTAGATCTTCGGCCGGCGCGCCAAGGCCCGGCCCATGGCCACCCGCTGCTGCTGGCCGCCCGACAGCTGGCCTGGCTTGCGTGCCAGCAAATGCTCGATCTGCAGCAGCTTGGCCACCCGCGCCACTTCCTCGTCGATAGCAGCCTGGGGCAACTTGCGGATCTTCAGGCCGAAGGCAATGTTGTCGCGCACGTTCATGGTCGGGTACAGCGCGTAGGACTGGAACACCATGGCGATGTCTCGGTCCTTGGGGCTCATGCCGCTGACGTCCTGCTCGTCGATCAGGATCGCCCCGCCGCTGATGTTCTCAAGCCCGGCAATGCAGTTCATCAGGGTCGACTTGCCGCAACCCGAAGGGCCGACCAGGATCAGGAACTCACCGTCCTTGATCGCCAGCTGGATATCCTTGAGCGTGTCCGGCAGCCCGGTACCGTAGGTCTTGTGCACATTACGCAGTTCGAGTGTTGCCATGACTTACCCCTTGACCGCGCCGGCCGTCAGCCCGCGCACGAAATACTTGCCCGCAATCACGTAGACCAGCAGCGTCGGCAGCCCGGCGATCATCGCCGCGGCCATGTCGACGTTGTATTCCTTGGCCCCGGTGCTGGTGTTGACCAGGTTGTTCAGGGCCACGGTGATCGGTTGCGAATCGCCGCTGGAGAACACCACCCCGAACAAAAAATCGTTCCAGATCTGGGTGAACTGCCAGATCAGGCAGACCATGATGATCGGCGTCGACATCGGCAGAATGATGCGCCCGAAGATGGTGAAGAACCCGGCGCCATCCAGGCGCGCAGCCTTGACCAGGGCATCGGGGATGCTCACGTAGTAGTTGCGGAAAAACAGCGTGGTAAAGGCCAGCCCGTACACCACATGCACCAGCACAAGGCCCGTGGTGGTGCTGGCCAGGCCCAGCTTGCCGAGGGTGAACGAGGCCGGCAGCAGCACGGTCTGGAACGGCAAAAAGCAGCCGAACAGCAGCAGCCCGAAGAACAGCTGCGAACCACGGAAGCGCCACATCGACAGCACGTAGCCGTTGAGCGCACCGATCGCCGTACTGATCAGCACCGCCGGCACGGTGATCAGCACCGAGTTGACGAAGTAGCCGCTGACCGTGGCCCAGGCCTTGCTCCAGCCGATGGCGGTGAACTCGGTGGGCCAGCTCAACAGGTTGCCGGTACCGATGTCCTCCGGGGTCTTGAAGCTGGTGAGCAGCATCACCACCAACGGCACCAGGTACAGCAGCACCGCCAGCAGCAACACCGCATGGATGGCGATGCGGCCAAGGTTCAGCGCCGGCTTGTCAGAAAGGCTAGTCATGGCGTTTGCCCCGCAGCTCGGAATACAGGTAAGGGACCAGAATCGCCAGGATTGCGCCGAGCATCAGGATCGCGCTGGCCGAGCCCATGCCCATCTGCCCGCGGCTGAAGGTGAACGAGTACATGAACATCGCTGGCAGATCCGAGGAATACCCCGGGCCGCCTGCGGTCATCGCCGCCACCAGGTCGAAGCTCTTGATGGCGATGTGCGACAGGATCATCAGCGAGCTGAAGAACACCGGGCGCAGGCTGGGCAGCACCACGGTCCAGTAGATGCGCGGAAGGCTCGCGCCATCCAGTTGCGCGGCACGGATGATCGACTGGTCGACCCCGCGCAGCCCGGCGAGGAACATCGCCATGATGAACCCCGAGGCCTGCCAAACGGCGGCGATCACCAGGCAGTAGACGACGCGGTCCGGGTCGATCAGCCAGTCCAGGCGAAAACCCTCCCAGCCCCAGTCACGCAGCAGCTTGTCCAGGCCCATGCCGGGGTTGAGCAGCCACTTCCAGGCGGTACCGGTGACGATCATCGACAGCGCCATGGGGTACAGGTAGATGGTGCGGATGAAACCTTCGCGGCGGATGCGCTGGTCCAGCAACACCGCCAGCAGCACGCCGATGGCCAGGCTGATGCCGATGAACAGGCCGCCGAACAGCAGCAGGTTCTTGCTGGCCACCCACCAGCGGTCGTTGTCGAACAGCCGCGCGTATTGCGCAAGCCCGGCCCACTTGTAGGTGGGCAGGAAGGTGGAGGTGGTGAACGAGAGTACGAAGGTCCACAGGATGTAACCGTAAAAGCCCACCAGGACGATGAACATGCTCGGCGCCAGTACCAGTTTCGGTAGCCAGCGCTGCAGCGCGTCCAGGGGGGAGGCCCGCAGGGGGGCGGTTGCTGTGATCATGATTAACCTCAAAGACACTTCACTCACCTGTAGGAGCGGCCTTGCCGGGGCGCCGTCCGGTCGCGATGGGCTGCACAGCAGCCCCAAGGGACTCAAGGTAATCACCTACCTGAAAGACCGAGTGCGCAGGTTTTGGGGCTGCTGCGCAGCCCATCGCGACGCAAGGCCGCTCCTACAGAAAGCTGTCTACTTGGCGGCGTTGATCGCTGCGGCGAGCTTCTTGGCGGCATCGGCAGGCTCTGCCTTGGGGTCGTTGATGTAGTTGGTCACCACATCGAAGAACGCCCCCTGCACCGCCAGACTGGTGGCCATGTTGTGCGCCATGCTCGGCTGCAGGCCGCCATTCTTGGCGTCAGCCAGGAAGTCCTTGGCCGCGGTCTGGGCGCAGGCGTCGAAACCGTACTTGCCCATGTCGGCAAGCATGTCGTTGCGCACCGGGATCGAGCCTTTGTTGATGCTGAACACCTTCTGGAAGTCCTCACCCAGCACCTTGCGGGCGATGTCCTGCTGGCCGGCGGCGGTACCTTTGTCTTTTTGCTTGAACACCACCAGCGAGTCGATGTTGTACAGGAAGCCCTTTTCAGTGCCCGGGAACGGCACGCACTGGTAGTCCTTGCCGGCGGTTTTCTTGGCCAGGGTCCATTCGCTCTTGGCCCAGTCGCCCATGATCTGCATGCCGGCCTTGCCGTTGATGACCTTGGCCGCCTCCAGGTTCCAGTCCTGGCCCTTGCCGTCCGGGTCCATGTAGGTGGCGACCTTCTTCAGCTCGGTCAGCGCCTTGACCATCTCGGGGCCAGTCAGGGCCTTTTCATCGAGGTCGACCAGGGCCTTCTTGTAGCCATCAACGCCCATCACCGACAGCACCACGCTTTCGAACACGGTGCTGTCCTGCCACGGCTGGCCACCGTGGGCCAGCGGGATGAAGCCTGCGGCCTTGAGCTTGTCGGCGGCGGCGTAGAATTCTTCGAGGGTGGTCGGCGCCTGGGCGATGCCGGCCTTCTTGAACACCTCGGGGTTGATCCACAGCCAGTTGATGCGGTGGATGTTCACCGGCACGGCCACGTAGTCGCCCTCGTACTTGACGGTGTCGGCGACTTTCTTGTCCAGCAGGCTGTCCCATTTTTCCTGCTTGGCCACATCCTTGAGCACGTCGGGGTCGAGCAGGCCGGTGGCCGCCCAGTCCTGGATGTCCGGCCCTTTGATCTGCGCGACCGCTGGCGGGTTGCCGGCCACTGCGCGGCTTTTCAGTACGGTCATGGCGGTGGCGCCACCACCGCCGGCCACGGCGCCGTCCTTCCAGGTGAAACCGTCTTTCTCGACCTGGGCCTTGAGCACATCCACCGCAGCCTTTTCGCCACCGGACGTCCACCAATGGACCACTTCCACGCTGCCTTTGGAATCGGCGGCATGGGCGCTGAGCGAGCACAGGGAGGCGAGGGAAATTGCAGCGGCGAGACGAAGCGTCGAATGCATGGGAGTACCTTTCTTGTTGTTATGCGTGGCAAGACTGTCGCTTGCATTGCACTGGAGTTTAAGTACGCCGCGCAGCCCGTCAGGTAACGAACGGATGCGCGAATGTCATCACTTGGTTACAAAGCCAGGGCGCTGGCCAGACTGGGCGCCAGCGGCAGGCGTGGCAGCAGCAAGGCCTGCAGGGCGTGGTAGAGGTCCGGCTTGCCGGCCCAGATGCGTGCGCTGGGCAGGTTGTCGGGGTCTAGTTCGTGGTGCCAGCTGCCGTGGCAGCGGTCGATGAAATGCTCGGCGATGAAGCCCCAGAAACAGCGGTACCAGTGTTCGTACTGGGCGTCGCCGGTACGTTGCAGCAGGGCTGCGGCGGTGGCGCTGGCCTCGGCATGTACCCAATGCAGGCGCTCGCGCACCACGGGGCGGTTTTGCCAGTCGAGGGTGTAGACCAGCCCCGGCGCACCGTCGGCGTGCCAGGCGTGGTTGCAGGCGCTGTCGAACAGCCCGCGGGCGCCAACCAGCAAGGCGTCTGGCGCTGGCAATCCGGCGCGTTTCAGTGCCGCCTCCAGGTGCAGCAGCAAGCGGGCCCACTCGTAAGCATGGCCAGGGGTGGTGCCGTAGGGCCGGAAGCCGTCGGCGGGGTTGTCGCGGTTGTAATCGGGCAAAGGCTGCCAATGCACATCGAAATGCTCGGTCACGCGGTAACCGTCGCCGGCCGCCTGTATCAGGATCAACCGCTGCACCATGCGCAGCGCGCGCTGCAACCAGCACGTGTCGCCGGTGACATCGGCCAGGGCCAGGAATGCCTCGACACCGTGCATGTTGCTGTTGGCTCCCCGGTAGGCCTCGGCCTGCTGCCAGTCGCGGCTGAACGACTCCAGCAGGGCGCCCTCCTCTTCGCTCCAGAAGCACTGTTCGATCACCTCGCAGGCCTCGCGCAGCAGTGCCTGCGCCTCGACCACCCCGGCCACCACCGCCGAGCTTGCCGCCAGGGCGACGAAAGCATGCAGGTAGGCGGCCTTGCCTGCACCGCCATGGCCTTCGGGGTGGGCGAACCAGCCGCCATGCTGCGCATCGCGCAGAGGGCCCTGCAGGGCGGCGACACCGTGCGCCACCAGCCCCTTGCAACCGGGCACACCTTGCAGGTGAGCCAAGGCGAAGCTGTGGGTCATGCGGGCGGTGTTCATGGTTTCGGCGAGGGCGCCACGGGGCAGGCGGCCGGCGTCGTCGAGGTTGCCGAAGCCCTGGGGCAGGCGCGCGGCGCGGGCGAAGTCGAGCAGGCGCAAAGCCTCGTTTGTAAGCCAGGCGTGGTGCGTGGGGGAATCGAGCCAGCGGTGGGTCATGGGCGTGGTCGTCCTTGTTGTTGTCAGGCGATTCTAGCCAGCCGTCCTGGCTGGGATGTCACGAAGGCTGGTGGGAATGTCACCAAGCGGTGACAACGAGGACCTCATCGCGGGGCAAGCCCGCTCCCACGTAGTCCCCAGCGTGGGAGCGGGCTTGCCCCGCGATAACGTCAGTCGGCATTGCGCGGCAGGTACAGGGTCACCCGCAACCCGCCTTCACGCAGGTTCAGCAAACTCACCTCGCCGCCATGGCTATGGGCGATGTTGCGCGCGATGCCCAGCCCCAGCCCATACCCCTGCTGCTGCCCGGCCAGGCGAAAATGCGGCTCGAACACCTGCTCCAGGCGCTGCTCCGGCACCCCGGGGCCCTGGTCGTCCACTTGCAGCACAAAGCTCTCGGCGCTGTCGATGATGCGCAGGTGCGCCCGCTCGCCGTACTTGATGGCGTTGTCGATCAGGTTGCCAATGCAGCGGCGCAGGGCCAGCGACTTGCCCGGGTACGGCGCCAGCGCGCAGCCCTCGACCGTGATGCGGCCATCGCCCAGGTAAGGCTCGGCGAGAATCTCCAGCACCTGGTTGAGGTCGATCGGCTCGATGTTCTCGTGAATATCGGTGTCTTTCACGCACTGCAGCGCGCCCTTGACCAGCAGCTCCAGCTCGTCGAGGTCACGGGTGAATTTGCCCTGCAGCGCCTCGTCTTCCAGCAATTCGACCCGCAGGCGCAGGCGTGTGATGGGGGTGCGCAGGTCGTGGGACACCGCACTGAACAGCTGGGCGCGTTCGGTGAGGTAGCGGCTGATGCGCTCGCGCATGCTGTTGAATGCCCGGCCCACCTCCACCACTTCGCTGCCGCCGCCTTCGGCCACCGGCGCCACATCGGCGCCCAGCGACATGTCCCGCGCTGCTCGCGCCAGGCGCTTGAGCGGCCGGCTCTGCCAGTGCACCAGCAGGCCGATGAACACCAGCAGCATGGCGGTGGTCAGGGCGATGAAGCCGATCTGCTGGCGCGGCAGGCGCTCGGCCTCAAGGCTGGTGTAGGGCTCGGGCAGCAGCGAGGCGATGTACAGCCACTCGCCCTCGCCCAGACGGATCTGCGTCACCAGCACCGGCGGGTTCAGCGGTTCCAGGGTCAGCGAGTAATGCGCCCACGAACGCGGCAGCTCATCGAGCTTCAGGCCACTGTTGAAAATGCGCAGATCGTCGGGGCTGACGAACTCCACCGAGATGTCCATCTGCGCGCCCAGGCGCTCGTGCAGCACCTGCTGGAACACCTCGATCACCGCCTGCTTGCGCGGGGTGATGGGCAGCACCGGCATGTCCAGCGGCTTGACGTTGAGCGAGACGAAAAAGCGTGTGCCGCCCATGCTGCGCAGCTGGTCCAGCACCATTGGCCGGTACGCCACCGGCAAGGAGCGGAAGTAGCTGACGCTGGCGCTCATCGAATGGGCCAGGCTGCCGGCGCTGGCACGCAGCCCCTGCAACTGGCTGGCCCGCAGCTGCGCCACCCAGATCACGCTCGACAAGCCCTGAGCCAGCACCACCACCAGCAAGGTGAGCAGCAGCATGCGCCCCAGCAACGAGCGCGGCAGCAGGCGCCAGCGGCGCTCGCTAGGCAGGGCAGACATGGGCCGCCAACAGGTAGCCGCTGCCGCGCACGGTGCGAATCAGCCGCGGCGGTTTGTCGGTGTCGCGCAAGCGCTGACGCAGGCGGCTGACTGCCATGTCGACGATGCGGTCCAGGGGCATCGGCTCGCGCCCGCGGGTGGCGTTGCCGATGGTATCTCGGTCAAGAATTTGCTGCGGGTTGTCGAGGAACAGCTTGAGCAGGGCAAAGTCGGCGCCAGACAAAATCACCTCCTCGCCGTCGCGGTGGAACAAGCGGTGGCTGACCGTGTCCAGGCGCCAGTCGTCGAAGGCCAGCACGGCGCTGGCCGGTATCGCCTGACCAAAGTCGGCGCGGCGCAGCAGCGCCTTGATCCGCGCCTGCAGTTCGCGCGGGCTGAAGGGTTTACCCAGGTAGTCGTCGGCGCCCAGCTCCAGGCCGATGACCCGGTCGGCCTCGTCGGAGCTGGCGGTGAGCATGATGATCGGCACCTGGGCCAGGCGCGGGTGCTGGCGCACCCAGCGGCACAGGCTGAAGCCGTCCTCGTCGGGCAGCATCACATCGAGAATCACCAGGTCGTAGCTGCCGGCGTCCAGCGCCCGGCGAAAGCCCTGACCGTCGGGTTCGGCATGTACCTGCAAGCCTGCGCGGCTGAGGTAGGTTTGCAGCAGTTCGCGGATGTCCTGGTCGTCGTCGACCATCAGGATCGATTTGCCGGCAGTGCTCACAATGGTCCGTCCTCTGGTAATCGCAGGTCTTTGTGCCTGCTGTTGGGGGCTGCTCTGCAGCCCTTTCGCGACACAAGGCCGCTCCTACAGAAAACGCGATCCCTGTAGGAGCGGCCTTGTGTCGCGAAAGGGCCGCAAAGCGGCCCCAAAAATCAATGATCCAACGCCTGCTGCAAGGCCACCCCGGCCCCCAGCAACCCGGAAAACTCGGCAGTGACCAGCCAAACCGGCACACCAGCGAAGTAGCCGCTCATGCAGCCCTTGTCGGCGAAGCTTGCCGCAAAACCACTGCGCAGGAACAGCTCGGCGAAGCGCGGGATCACCCCGCCGACGATGTATACACCGCCACGGGCGCCGAGGGTGAGTACGTTGTTGCCCGCCACCCGGCCGAGGAAGCGGCAGAACTGCTCGACCACAGCCAGTGCCCGGGGCTCGTTGGCCAAGGCCGCATCGGTGATCTGCGCCGGGGTCTTGTGCTTGGGCGTGTCGCCATCCAGTGCGCAGATGGCCTGGTAAAGCCGCACCAGCCCGCCACCGCTGAGCACGGTCTCGGCGCTGACATGGCCGATCTGACGGTGAATTTCCTGATGGATCGCCGCCTCGCGGACATTGCCCACCGGCAGGTCGACATGCCCGCCCTCCCCCGGCAATGCCATCCAGTGCTGCTCGCCCAGGCGCAGCAGGCTGCCGACGCCCAGGCCGGTGCCCGGGCCGATCACCAGCGCCGGCCGCGCAGGGTCGGCCTTGCCGGCGCACACCTCACGGTACTCACCGTCCTGCAGGCGGGTCATGCCCAGGGCCATGGCGGTGAAGTCGTTGACCAGCAGCAGGCGCTCCACCTGCAGGGTCTGGCAGAACGCCGTGCGGCTGAGGCGCCAGTGGTTGTTGGTGAAGCGGAACTCGTCGCCGTCCACAGGCCCAGCCACCGCCAGGCACACCGCAGCCAGCCCGCCACGGGCGATATGCTGGTCAGCCAGGTAAGCCTCGATGGCCTGCTCGGGGCTGGTGTAGTCGGCGGTGGCGAACACCTGCACCGCCTCCAGCCGGTTGTCCCGCCACAGGGCGAAACGTGCGTTGGTACCGCCGATGTCACCCACCAGCAAAGCCTTCATTCAAGGGTCTCCAGCGCCGAGGTGAAGGCGCTCGCGCCCTTCTCCGCCGGGCTGAACGCCATACGCATGAAGCCGAACAGCTCGCGCCCGCAGCCCAGGTCGTTGCCTTTGGGGGCTTCGGGCAGGTCACGGCTGGCCAGTTCCTCGGCCGACACCATCACCCGCAGCGTGCCTTCGACACCATCGACCCGTACCCTATCACCATCGCGCACCCGCGCCAGCGGGCCACCGTCGAACGCCTCGGGGCACACGTGGATGGCCGCCGGGATTTTGCCCGAAGCGCCAGACATGCGCCCGTCGGTGACCAGCGCCACCTTGAAGCCGCGGTCCTGCAGCACACCGAGGAACGGCGTGAGCTTGTGCAGCTCGGGCATGCCGTTGCAGCGCGGGCCCTGGAAGCGCACCACGGCGACGAAGTCGCACTCAAGCTCGCCAGCCTTGAACGCATCGGCCAGCGACTGCTGGTCGTGGAACACCCGTGCCGGGGCCTCCACCACCTGGTGCTCGGGGGCCACGGCGGAGACTTTCATCACCCCGCGGCCCAAATTGCCCTCCATCACCCGCAGCCCGCCTTCGGCAGAGAACGGCCGCGCTACCGGGCGCAAAATGTTTTCGTCGAGGCTCTCTTTCGGGCCTTCGCGCCATACCAACTGGCCGTCCTCGAGGAACGGCTCCTGGGTATAACGGCGCAAGCCATGGCCGGCCACGGTGTTGACGTCCTCGTGCAGCAGCCCGGCATCAAGCAGCTCGCGAATGAGAAAAGCCATGCCGCCGGAGGCCTGGAAGTGGTTGATGTCGGCCTTGCCGTTGGGGTACACGTGCGACAGCGTCGGCACCACTTCGGAAAGGTCGGCCATGTCCTGCCAGGTGAGCTGGATGCCCGCGGCCTGGGCGATGGCAGGGATGTGCAGGGTGTGGTTGGTCGAGCCACCGGTGGAGTGCAGGGCGACGATGGAGTTGACCAGCGCTTTTTCGTCGACGATCTCGCCGATGGGCATGAAGTTGCCGCTGGCCTTGGTCATGCGCGTGACCTGGCGCGCAGCTTCAGCGGTGAGCGCATCGCGCAGCGGGGTGTAGGGGTTGACGAACGAGGCGCCGGGCAGGTGCAGGCCCATCACTTCCATCACCAGCTGGTTGGTGTTGGCAGTACCGTAGAAAGTGCAGGTGCCGGGGCTGTGGTAGCTCTTCATCTCCGATTCGAGCAACTGCTCGCGGGTGGCCTTGCCCTCGGCGTAGCGCTGGCGCACGTCGGCCTTCTCTTTGTTGGAAATGCCCGAAACCATCGGCCCGCCGGGCACGAAAATGGTCGGCAGGTGGCCGAAGCGCAGCGCGCCCATCATCAGGCCGGGGACGATCTTGTCGCAGATGCCCAGCATCAGGGCGGCATCGAACATGTTGTGCGACAGCGCCACCGCCGTGGACATGGCGATCACCTCGCGGCTGGCGATGGCCAGCTCCATGCCCGGTTCGCCTTGGGTGACCCCATCGCACATGGCCGGTACGCCACCGGCGAACTGGCCCACCGAACCGACCTCGCGCAGGGCCTGTTTGATCTGTTCTGGGAAGTGCTGGTACGGCTGGTGCGCCGAGAGCATGTCGTTGTAGGCCGAGACGATGGCCACGTTGGCCGCGTTCATCAGGCGCAGGGTCTGCTTGTCGTCGCCGCCGCAACCGGCCACGCCGTGGGCGAAGTTGGCGCATTGCAGGCTGGCGCGCATGGGGCCGTCACTGGCCGCGCCGCGGATCAGCTCAAGGTAGCGTTCACGGGTGCGGCGGCTACGGGCGATCAGCCGTTCGGTGACCTCAAGGATGCGCGGGTGCATGTATCGACTCCAGGCTAATAGGGGCGGCTTCACCGGGCATTGTCCCTCCAAACGATTGCGGCCTAGGCTCTGGTAAGGCCCTGCTGGCGCAAGCGTGGAGCGGCTTCCCGACCACTCGTTGTAGATTTAACAAAATACTGCCACTAAAAAGGCTTGTTTTCTATCTGCCAGTGAATAATCTTGTAATTCCAATAACAAAACCGTTTCAGTGAAGCTGCTCTTTTTGCCACAGGCTTCACCCGACTGCCAGAGGTAACGCCATGACCCTTCGCATCGCCATCAACGGATTCGGCCGCATCGGGCGCAATGTCCTGCGCGCACTCTACACCCACGGTTATCGCCAGGACCTGCAGGTCGTCGCCATCAACGACCTGGGCGACAGCGCGATGAACGCCCACCTGCTCAAGTACGACAGCGTCCACGGCATTTTCGATGCAACGGTTGAAGCCGACCACGAAAGCCTCACCGTCAATGGTGACCGTATTGCGGTCAGCGCCATCCGCAACCCCGCCGAACTGCCCTGGAAAGCCCTGGCCATCGATGTGGTGTTCGAGTGCACCGGCCTGTTCACCGAGCGCGCCAAGGCTGCCGCGCACATCACCGCCGGCGCCGGCAAGGTGATTGTCAGCGCGCCGGCCAAAGGCGCCGACGCTACCGTGGTATACGGGGTCAACCACGACGTGCTGCGCGCCTCGCACCAGGTCATCTCCAACGCCTCGTGCACCACCAACTGCCTGGCCCCGGTGGCCCAGGTGCTGCACCGCGAGTTCGGCATCGAGCAGGGCCTGATGACCACCATCCACGCCTACACCAACGACCAGGTACTCACCGACGTCTATCACGGCGACCCCTACCGCGCCCGCTCGGCCACCCAGTCAATGATCCCGAGCAAGACCGGCGCCGCCGAGGCGGTGGGCCTGGTGCTGCCGGAGCTGGCCGGCAAGCTCACCGGCATGGCGGTGCGGGTGCCGGTGATCAACGTATCGCTGGTGGACCTCACGGTGAACCTCAAGCGCGAGGCCACGGCAGAGGAGGTCAACCAGGTGTTCCTCGAAGCCAGCCGCCACTCCCGGGTGCTGGGTTATAACACCCTGCCGCTGGTGTCGTGCGACTTCAACCACAACCCGCTGTCGTCGATTTTCGACGCCAACCACACCCGCGCCAACGGGCGCATGCTCAAGGTGCTGGCCTGGTACGACAACGAATGGGGCTTCTCCAACCGCATGCTGGACAACTGCCTGGCGTTGTTCAGGGCGCGCTAGATGGTGATCGCTGCATAAGCTAATGGAGGAAGGGGCGCGCTGCGCCCCTTCCTCATTCGCAGGACAATGATTTAGCAGACACAATACTGCTGTATCGGTATCAGCGCGTTGACAAAACATCACCCATTGCATGTAGCATAAGGCCACCATTCAGTGCTCGATGGGGCGTGCGCGCAAATAAAAAACCTTTAAAACAGATCTTGTTTCAACGAGCAAGTAGCCACTGGACTGCCTGACTAAATAGCGCAACTCCTTCAGCAAATGCCTAAAAAGCATCTCTATTGATGCATGGCACTGCAGCAAGATATCGCCACGAGACTACTCAAGGAATGACGATGACTAACAAACAACTTGCAATTGACCTCTTAGCTTATGACACGCATATGCACGAGGACTCAGTAGACCAACTACAGCAAGACGCATACCTTTCACTGCACAATATAATCTCCAATCAGCTCAACAACATACGTCAAGAGCGAAGCATTAGTCCTTCAGACTTTATTTATGCAAGGGAGCACAACGCTATCCTTATTGAAGGAAGCAGAGGCAGCGGAAAAACAACCTTCTTACTAAAATCACTACAAAAATTAAAAAAAGACAAAGAACTAAAACTAAGCGTACTTCGACTAATAGACCCAACCTTAATTGAAACCAAAGAAAACATTGTAGTAGTTATACTTTCAGCAATTGATAGTGCGATCGAACAAATACAAGGCGAAACTCGCGGCCTCACTGAAGCAAGGGAGGCGCTGGCAGAAGGTCTCGGGCTCTTAGATGGCATAGGTTCTAGTTCGGCATATGGCGCCGAGTGGGAGGATCCCAAATGGGTTATGAGCCAAGGGCTACGTAAGGCTAAAAAAGGGCGCGACTTTGAGAGAGCTCTGGGACAATATATTGAAGAAGCGCTAAGACTTCTAAACAAGAACGCATTCGTACTCACATTCGATGATGTAGACACTAACTTCACGCACGGCTACTTGATCCTTGAGTCAGTGCGCAAGTACTTAACCAACCCAAAGCTCGTAATTATTCTCTCAGGCGACCTTGAGCTTTACGGCCGCTTACTTAGAAAAAATATTTACAACGCTTTCGGTGAAGACGTTCTGCGCCATGACCCCACATTGATTGGCTTTGATCAACAACGAGTTGGACGCTCCATCCTCGAACTTGAAGAACAGTACCTTCTCAAAATCGCCCCACCACAAAATAGAATCACCATGATCCCCTTGGGTGGCCTTGCTCAGTACAAGGCAAAAAAAATCTCGGTTCTAGTGAAGAATATCGATACTACTCACAAGGAATCTGTAGAGCTACAAGCTTGGGTCAGCCAACGCATTGCATTATTGATGCATGATTCTACTCCACCCACCACTAATCCTTTTTTCAATCTGCTTGCCACTGAGCCCCTGCGCTTAGTTATAAGCTACATGAGAGCGCTCGGAAGTGAACCAGATTCCGCTTGCAGAGCAATTTTTAATTCGTTCTCCACTCGATTACAAACCCAAGGCATTTCTGGAGACTCAATACTAAATGGCGACCTCGACAGTTCACTCCGCGTAATATTTGAATGGATAAGTAGACAACCTGATGCTCCTGACCTTGCAAAATTTGGTGTTCCATCAGAGGTCAGTAAAGCCATTGCCCTACACTGCTTAGCTATGCTGCTATCACAAACAATTAAAAGCCATGCGGGAAGCGCACTCAAATCTTTACTCGGCCTGTCTCTTCCCTTAGCAATGATGCAACGGCCATCTCTTATTGAGCGGCAAAATAGAGACAACTTATTCAACTTCCTATGGAACCAGTTGGCAATCTCCGGAGCTGACCTCGCCGCTCGCTTGGGAGCAGTAAATAGAAGCACTGAGTCAGGTATCAAGCTTCGTGCAGCATCATTCGGCTCCGTCGGGCTTGCGAACAATGTTCAGCTTAAAAACGTCCAGCAAAACTGGTACCCGCCCGACTCCAAAGACAGCCCCACCAATCTAGAGAAAAAAGGCACTCTGGCATATCTAGTCAGAGACTTAACACTAGGCCATGAAACTGTACAGTATGGCTCCGGCTGGTTTCTTATAGACGACTTAACTGATAATCGCTGCGACAAGTTCGGAGAAATTCTAAAATTAATCACCAACAAACGCTACAACGCACGAGGCGAGATAATGCGTTCTGTATCTGCCCTATCGCTCCTCGGCGTAATTACTGACTTATTAAACTCAGATAAAATCAAGAATCTTGGCGATTACTCAGAACTTCAAATAACCCCTCCATTTGAGAACCACCAGCAAATCAACACAACAGAGTCCGACACAGAGGACGATGAGCATTACAACGAGATATCCAGCGATCACGATATAAACAAGAGCTCTTTCGAGTCATTTATGCATCGCATGACAATGTGGCATAGGTATGCCATTCAAGAGCCTCAAGAAATATCTCCGAGCTTGCTGGGCCGCATAGCAACTCGAATTCACGACGATCTCTTGAGCCTTGATGAAAAAATACCCATGAGAATGCGCACCGGGGAAATATTACATCGCCAAATCATCTGCATTCTCCATGGAATATTAGCTACCACCACTCTGGTACCAGGCAGAAAGGAAACCCCAAAAACTTCTGACAGAGCTTTTGTAGAGCTATTAAATAAACACACAGAGCACTCAATCCCCAATCTATTTTCAATTATCCTCTCCTGCCCCCTGGTATGGTTATTCCTTAAACCAACGGGAATCGGTAGCAAGATGTTATGGAAAAAAGCAAAAGATATTCTTGAGGCTAAGTATCAAGACAAAGCGAATCAACCACCCGCCTTGACGAGCCTTGAAGAATACACGATACACATTGCCGTTGAACAAGAGCATTCAAACAAGATACACGCAACCACAATAAACTTCTTTGAACCCTTGAACTTAGTGCCACGATATGCAAACTAATCTCAGCAATAAACTTTCAGATGAAACAGAAGAATTTAATGCCTGGGACTTAGTCACCTATGCTCGCGCGGCCTTTCTTAATACCGCACCTATAATAGCCATTGAAAATCAAGCAAAATCTGAAAACACATCAACAATGGAAGTATATTTATCTAAATTTACAGAAAACACAAGAAAACAGTGGGATAAATCATTTTCACAAGGTCTTTTCTCCCAACTAAACAAGCTTCTTCCAAACATGACCGATGTCATTTTGGAGAAGCGTCTAGCAAGAACCGAAAGACGAATTGGAGGCTTTGACTGCCCCGAAAACTTTCTAACTATTCTCGAACACCTAGCAGAAACTTTTCTTTGTGAGGGCTATGATGGTTCGATTCGTGTCCGTACTCGCTTGCTTGAGCCTTGGCAAGCTCTAATCCTAGTAGTCCCACCTCTACTCATCTCATCTGCATGGATAGCTAAAAAATTACATTATACAGAATCACTTCCCCTTGATTACTCAGAACGCGAAACTATTGCCAGCAGACTACAACGATGGCTGTGCGATTCGACATTACCAATTGATGACGATCCGTTCCTAGATCACTTATGCCGCACTGAAGGTCTAGATGAAACACACATGCATTTGAATGGAACTACTGAGGCGGAAAAAGTATGGATAGACGCACTCACAAGGCCAAAATCGGTCATTGGCAACTTATCCCAAAAGTCTCTTGAGCGAGAGTTCGGACTACATGCGCGAATTGGCAACGGCATCGAGAGATTATTAAACCAAGAAGATACAACTCTCACGCCATCAATACTATTACAGCGAGTCATTGATGCAACAAGCCTTAAAGCGCACCTTTTGCATCATAGTCTCAAGCATACCGGCATGGACAGTTCGCACCCACAGCGAAGCTTGACCGATGCGCAACAAAGATTCTCAGTTGGCTCACGAGAGCATCCATGGTCGATTGCATCAGAAGCTTGGCAGATCGCCACGATATTGAATAGTCTTAGAAAGCAACAACACCCACCTTATTTAGGTTATATAATCTGGCATTACACTCTTATACGAGCTCAATTTTGCAGACTCCTTGTTCAGCAGCCTCAAAACAAAGGATTCGATCAATTCCAATACATCACACTTAACGAATTGAGAGAAACGACGGAACAGGATTACTCGGAGCGATTCCGTCAGCTTGAACGGGGTCATCAGCAACTGCTTGACTACGTAGAGGGACGTTTTGCACCAAAAGACACCCCGGACAAGATCGCTGTATTACTTGGTAAGATCCTTCGTGGCTATCTTCGTTTTCTTAGCGAAAACGAAGATAGCCAGCTTGAGTCGACTCATGTACCGTTCAACTATCGATCCATCCCAGAACTTCTAGATAGAATTCGCGCCTTAGAAACAGGTAAAGACGGCATCACAAAAACGCGCCGCCGTTTACGCCTGGGTCTTGTCCCTCACTTTATTAAGCAAACGACATTAACTGAACGTCAAGCCTTCTTCGCCGAAACAAGCTCAAGGCCTGACTGCCGAGACTTTCATCTACGTCATCGGGTTGATAAAAGTGCACGCGCCTTGGCTGCATTCTTACAAAGCAACCATGGTTCAGACAAGCTTATTCGAGGAATTGATGCCGCCAGTAATGAGCGTCATGCTGGACCCGAGGTGTTTGCCCCAGTTTTTCGCCGCATGAGAAATGCTGGAGTTAGACGCTTCACCTACCATGTTGGGGAGGATTTCGGGCACTTGGCTTCGGGATTAAGGGCTATCGTAGAGGCCGTGATTTTCCTCGATCTAGACGCTGGATGTAGGATTGGGCATGGCACCGCGGCAGGGGTCAGCCCAAAAAAATGGTGGAACTCTGTCAATAACTATGTCGCTCTCACCATTGAAGATCGTCTTGATGATCTCATTTTTGCATGGGGAACCTTAGTTAAAATCAGATGCCACGTAGAAGCTCTACCTGCAATCGAAGCCGAAATCCGCCGCTTAGCAATCAAAATATGGCACGACCCTCTATTAACCCCAGACATTTTATCTGCCGCTTGGCGATTAAGGTATCTAGACCCCCTGTCCAAAGGCTATTCAATTAATGATGTTGAACCGAACAAACGTCAAGAAGCTGGTCTATTCCTGAACGCTCTCACGAACACTCCGCTTGCACACTCCCACTTCCTTAGGCGGCATGGCTTTGGTGCTTCAACAGAAGAATTACAGCGCAGTCAAGAGGAGATCATAGTACTACGAGACAATGACGTGTTAACGCCCAAGATCTTACGTACACTACAACAGTACTTACTCAAGCTCCTCGCAGAAAACTCAATTGCTATTGAGACATTGCCTAGTAGCAATGTACGCATCAGCATTCACTCTTCTTATGATGAACACCATGCGATTGGTTGGCTTGGCGCTGGCAAGCATCCAGCTCCAAATGCAGTGCCAATTGTTTTAGGTTCGGATGATCCTGGAATATTTGCAACTAGCCTAAGACAGGAGTATGCCCATCTCTTACGCGCTCTTAAGAAAGGCACTGACAACCACAGTAATCCTTCACGATCCGAAGAAATAATTCAAAAAATTTGCTCCAATGCCAAACGCTATAGATTTTAAATCGAATGGACCGCGCTCGCAGACACACTGAAATCTACAAAAACAGCCTGCGCGGCAACCACAAAGTCAATTGAAAACAGTCTCAATTATTGAGTGGCTACCGACAATTTTTCGTCCCCTGATTTGCTTGCTCGCTACTCAATCACAGAGCTGGAACCGAAGAGCATGGATACCGTTACAAGCTCGTTCACGGGGCCTTGCTGTCGATCACACAACCACCTTTACCCATTCGTGACATTTTTACCCTTGACCTGTCATATGGATGATAAGCATTATCATTCACCCTCAAGCGGCCAGGTCCCCCCGTGAGTCAGTCCCGGTTCAATTCAGTCTTCCTCAACCAGCGCCTCAGCCTGCTGCGCACGCTGCAGCGCATGGTCGGCAACCCGAGCACCGCCGAGGACCTGCTTCAGGAAACCTACCTGCGGGTCACCCGTGCCCTGGGCGAGCGGCCCATCGAGCACCTGGAGCCCTTCGTGTTCCAGACCGCCCGCAACCTTGCCCTGGACCACCTGCGCGCCCGCCGGGTGCAGGCGCGCATGCTGGTGGAAGACGTACCCGAGCAAGTGCTGCACAACGTCGCCGCCCCGGTGGGCAGCAGCGAGGACGCAGCCCAGGCCGAACAGTTGCTCAAGCACCTGAGCATCAGCCTCGGCCAGCTCACCGAGCGCCAGCAGCAGATTTTCATCCAGAGCCGCCTGCACGGCGCCAGCTACCTGGAAATCGCCGAAAAACTGAAGGTTTCAGCCAGCACGGTACAAAAGGAATTGAAACTGATCATGGCCATCTGCATGGGCGTGGCCGACCGTCACCAGTGACGCGACCGCTCGCCGCGCCCGCACGCAAAGGCCTTGCCATGCGCCGGGCCTGCACGGATCATGCGCAATACAAGCTGCCCCCAAGGACCCACCGTGACCGACCAGCCCTCCGATCGCCCGACACCCGCCGAGCCTGACGCCCGCGCCCGTGCCCGCAGCGAGGCGATGGACTGGCTGATCCGCCTGCAGTGCGCCAGCGCCGAAGACACCGAAGCCTTCGAGCACTGGCTCGGCGCCGAGCCGGAAAACGCCGAAGCCTATGTGGAAGCCGAGGCGCTGTGGAACGGCACCCCGCTGCGCCAGGCCGCAGGCGTGTTGCACCAGCAACGCAGGCGCTCTTTCGGCGGGCGCCTGCGCAGCCACTGGAAGCCCCTGGCCACCGCCGCTGTGCTGCTGGTGGGGCTGTTCACCTTCGGCAACCTGCCGGTGCGCCTGCAGGCCGACCACCTCACCGTGGTCGGCGAGCGCCAGCGCCTGCAACTGGACAACGGCGCCAAGGTATTGCTGAACACCAACTCGGCCTTCGCCAGCGAGCTGCGCGACGGCCACCCTGTGGCCCGCCTGCTGCAGGGCGAGGCGTACTTCGAGGTGGCCGGCCAGGGCCAGCCGCCGCTGGAGGTACAAGCCGGCCCGCTGCGCGCCAGCGTGCGCGACACCGACTTTGCCGTACGCTACCTGGATGGCGAGGCGCAGTTGCGGGTGCAGCGCGGCGATGTCGACCTGCAGGGCAGCGCCGACCAGCGCATTCGCCTCAGCGCAGGCGAAAGCATCAGCGTCGGCCCGGCCGGCTTCGGCCCACGCCAGCGCCCCGACATGCGCCAGGATCTGGCCTGGGTCGAAGGCCGGCTGATCTTCGAGAACTGCCCGCTGAGCCAGGTGCTGGCCGAAGTGCGGCGCTACTACCCCGGCTGGATCATCAGCCACAACGCCGAGCTGGAACAGGTGGCAGTGACCGGCAACTACCGCCTCGACCAGCCACTGGAAACCCTGCGAGCCCTGGCCCACATCACGTCGGCACAACTGCACGAATACCCCGCGCTGGTGATTCTGAACTGAGCGCAAAGTTTTTTTACGCGATCAGCACACCCTGCCCGTCTCGTTATAGCCAATACGATTGATTCTCGTTCGAAACCCTCGAAACCGGGAACAGCCAACGCCTATAACTTGCGCGACAGGGAGCGCTTTCGATGTTTTCAGGTCCTACCCGCCCGTCCACTTCCCCCCGCCGCCGTGGCCAGCTGTCCCTGCTGACCCTGGCGCTGCTCGCCAGCGGTGCCTGCGGCCTGCCGGCCATGGCCGCAGAGCCGGCCCAGGCCAGCAGCCCGCGCATGGGTGACTACCGCTTTGCCATCGCCCAGCAGCCGCTGGTGGCGGCCATCAACGCGTTCAGCCAGGTCACCGGCTGGCAGGTAGGCTTCAGCGCCGAGCTGGCCGAAGGCGTGGCCTCGCCGGGCGTACAGGGTTCGCTGGCGCCGGAAACCGCGCTGCAACGCCTGCTGCAAGGCACCGGCCTTGGCTACCGCAAGATCGGCAACGGCAACGTGGTGCTGGAGCGCCAGGCGGTCGGCAATGCCATCGCCCTGCAGCAGATGACCGTCAGCGCCACCCGTAGCGCCCAGGATGTGAGCCAGGTGCCGAGCACTGTCAGCGTGCAGACCCGCGAGCAACTGGACCGGCAGAGCGTCAACGACATCAAGCAGCTGGTGCGCTACGAACCGGGTGTTTCGGTGGGCGGCGTGGGCCAGCGCAGCGGCCTGAACGGCTACAACATCCGCGGCATCGATGGCGAACGCATCCTCACCCAGGTCGATGGCGTATCGATTCCCGACAGCTTCTTCTACGGCCCCTACGCGCAAACCCAGCGCAACTACGTCGACCCCGAGATCATCAAGCGCGTCGAGATCCTGCGCGGCCCGGCCTCGGTGCTGTACGGCAGCAACGCCATCGGCGGCGCGGTCAGCTACTTCACCCTCGACCCCGACGACATCATCAAGCCCGGCAAGGATGTCGGCGCACGCCTGAAGACCGGCTACAGCTCGGCCGACGAAAGCTGGCTGACCTCCGCCACCGTGGCTGGCCGCCACGGCGATTTCGATGGCCTGCTGCACCTGAGCCAGCGCAATGGTCACGAGACCGAGTCCTATGGCAACCACGGCGGCACCGGGCTTGAACGCACCGAAGCCAACCCGGCCGATGCCCGTACCACCAACGTGCTGGCCAAGCTCGGCTGGAACTACGCCGACGACGCGCGCCTGGGCCTGACCTACGAGCACTATAAGGATGACCGCGACCAGAACCTGCTCAACGCAGTGGGCGGGCCTTTCGTTCCAGGTTTCCCGGCATTCAACTCCTATCGCATGCGCCAGGGTAACGACACCATCACCCGCGAGCGGGTGGGCATCAACCATGAGTTCGGCCTCGATAGCCTGCTGGCCGACCACATTAAGTGGAGCCTGAACTACCAGATCGCCAAGACCGACCAGCGCACCGAAGAAATCTATGCCGCCGCCGGCCGGCAGACCTGGCGCGATCGCCAGACCACCTACAAGGACCGCCAGTGGGTGCTCGACGCCCAGTTCGACAAGGCATTCAGCATCGGCGCCACCGAGCACCTGCTGACCTACGGCACGACCATCAAGCACGAAAAAGTCACCGGCCTGCGCCAAGGCACCGGCACCTGCCTGAACGTCGGCGGCGCCTGCACTGCAGTCGGCCAGATCATCACCAACGACAGCCAGGTGCCGGTCAGCGACTTCCCTGACCCGACCATCAACACCTACAGCCTGTTCGCCCAGGACGAGATCCGCTGGAACGACTGGACCTTCCTGCCAGGTGCGCGTTACGACTACACCCACCTGAAGCCGGAAATGACCGACGAGTTCCTGCGCGGCGTGCAAGGCAGCCTGGGGGCAGGCCCCAGCGACTACGACGACTCGGCCAAGAAATGGCACCGCGTGTCGCCCAAGCTGGGCGTGACGTATGCGTTCAACGACAACTACACCTGGTACGGGCAGTACGCCGAAGGCTTCCGCACACCGACCGCCAAGTCGATGTATGGCCGCTTCGAGAACCCGACCCTGGGTTACAGCGTGGTGCCCAACCCGAACCTCGAACCGGAAAAGAGCAAGAGCTACGAGACCGGCCTGCGCGGCAACTTCGAGGCGGGTAACTTCGACGTGGCGGTGTTCTACAACAAGTACCGCGATTTCATCAACGAAGATGCGGTCAAGGCCTCGGACCTGACCTCGAAGTTCCAGGCCAGCAACATCAAGCACGCCACCATCAAAGGTGCCGAGATCAAGGGCCGCCTCAACCTCGACCACTTCGGCGCACCGCAAGGCCTGTACACCCAGGGCTCGATCGCCTACGCCAATGGCCGCAACGACGACAACGGCCAGCCGCTGAACAGCGTCAACCCGCTGACCGGCGTGTTTGGCCTGGGTTACGAGCAACCCGGCTATGGTGGTTTGCTGAGCTGGACCCTGGTCAAGCGCAAGACCCGCGTCGACGACACCACCTTCTTCGCCCCCGACGGCGCCAGCTCGCAGTTCCGCACCCCGGGCTACGGCGTGCTCGACCTGACCGGCTTCTACAAGGTGACCGACGACATCACCGTCAACGCAGGCTTGTACAACCTCACCGACAAGAAGTACTGGCAGTGGGATGACGTGCGCGGCTACGACGCCCAGGGCGAAGCCTCGGTGACCCAACCGGCCAACCTCGACCGCCTGACCATGCCGGGGCGCAACTTCGCCATCAACCTGGTGTGGGATATCTGACCCACACCTGCCCCCCCTGTAGGAGCCGGCTTGCCGGCGATCACCGGCATCGCCGGTGCCATGCGCCGCCCATGCCGGCCCCATCGCCGACAAGCCGGCTCCTACAGGTGAGCGCACACGATCATTTTCAGACATGCGTGTTTTTTACTGACCATGCCGGGGCACAGCTTCGCCATCAACCTGCTGTGGGATATCTGACCCACACCTGCCCCCTGTAGGAACCGGCTTGCCGGCGATCACCGGCATCGCCGGTGCCATGCGCCGCCCATGCCGGCCCCATCGCCGGCAAGCCGGCTCCTACAGGTGAGCGCACACGATCTTTGTCAGATGCGCGTGTTTTTTTACTGCCCAACGCCCCCTTCTTCGTCTTGTCACTAGACGCCCTCATTACTCAAGGACCGCCCAATGACCGATCGCCCAGCCCTGCGCTCCCAGCGCCTCAACCAGGTGACCCACGCCCCGCACACCGAGCTGGACGCCCTGGTCAAGTCGCACAAGCCGTTCGACAGCCGCGAAAGCTTCGCCCGCTTCGTGGTCGCCCAGTACCTGTTCCAGTCCGAGCTGCAGGCGCTGTACACCGACCCGCAACTGATCGCCATCGTCCCCGACCTGGCCCAGCGCTGCCGCGCCGAACAGGCCCGCCTGGACCTGGCCGACCTCGACACCGAAGTACCTGCGCCCGTGGCCGGCGCACTGCAGAACCCAAGCCTGGGTGAAGCCCTGGGCTGGATCTTCGTCTCCGAAGGCTCCAAACTGGGCGCCGCCTTTTTGATCAAGCGTGCCGTGGCCCTGGAGCTGTCCGAAAGCTTCGGCGCCCGCCACCTCGGCGAGCCGGCCGGTGGCCGTGCCGAAGGCTGGAAGCAGTTCACCCGCATTCTCGACAGCCTGCAGCTGTCGGCCGAAGAAGACGCCGCCGCCGAACGTGGTGCGGTCGCAGCCTTCGAGCGCTTCACCGAACTGCTCAAAGCGGCCTACGCGGCCGATGCCGCACTGGCCTGACACGCTTTACCCGGCCGCCTGCGGGCGGCCGCACCGTTGCAGTGAGACCATGACCCGAATCGCCCGCTCCAAACTCGCCCGCCTGCTCTACGCGATCCTGGCCTATGTCAGCCTGGGCATTGGCCTGGTGGCCATCGTCATTCCGGGGCTGCCGACCACCGAGTTCATCCTGCTGGCTGCCTGGGCCGCCACCCGCAGCTCGCCGCGGCTATCGGCGTGGCTGGAGAACCACCGCTTGTTCGGGCCGATTCTGTACAACTGGCGCAACGGCAAGGTGATCCAGCGCCGGGCAAAAGTCAGCGCCACGCTCAGCATGCTGCTGTGCGCAGGGCTGATGCTGACCTTCCTCGAACACCACTGGCCGGTGTTCCTGGCCATCGGCGGCATGGCCCTGGGCAACCTGTGGATCTGGTCGCGCCCCGAGCGGCCGACCGCGCCGGGTTCCGTCGCGCAATAATTTGCACCTGTGCCGCAGATGGTCTGAAATGGGATCCACGAAGGAGGATCCTGCATGCAGCCGTTGCTCGACACCATCGCCCATTCCCTGAACCTCACCCCCACTCCCGTACGCTGGCATGGCATCGGCGCCCTGCCCTCGGCGTTCGCTGTCAGCGAACTGGCCGCCGCCAGCGTTGGCGCCTGCGGCCTGGCCCTGGCTGAGCTGCTGGCCGGGCAACTGGACCGCTGCCCGCTGGTGCACACAGACCGCCGCCTGGCTTCGTTCTGGTTCGCCGGCAGCCTGCGCCCGCAGGGCTGGGAGCCGCCGCCGCTGTGGGATGCGATTGCCGGTGATTACCAAGCCCGCGACGGCTGGATCCGCCTGCACACCAACGCCGCGCACCACCGCGCCGCAGCCTTGCAGGTGCTGGCTTGCGAGGCCAGCCGCGACAGCGTCGCAAGGCAAGTGGCGCAATGGGATGCCGACGCCCTGGAAAGCGCCGTGGTGGCCGCCGGCGGCTGCGCCGCACGCATGCGCAGCTGGCTCGACTGGTGCGACCACCCGCAAGGCCGGGCGGTGAATGTCGAGCCGCTGGTGCTACGCGACACATTCAACGCCCCGCCAGTGGCCTGGCAGGGCAGCGAAGCCCGGCCGCTGGCCGGTATCAAGGTGCTCGACCTCACGCGTATTCTTGCCGGGCCCATCGCCACTCGCCTGCTGGCGGCCTTCGGCGCCGAGGTGCTGCGCATCGACCCACCGGGTTGGGACGAGCCGTCGGTGGCTGCCGAGGTAACCCTGGGCAAGCGCTGCGCGCGCCTGGACCTGCGCAGCGACCACGGCCAGGCGACTTTCCGCCAGTTGCTCAGCGAGGCCGATGTGCTGGTACACGGCTACCGCGCCGACGCATTAGAACGCCTGGGGCTTGACAACGAAGTGCGCCGCCAGCTCAACCCCGGGCTGGTCGATATCAGCCTGAACGCCTACGGCTGGAGCGGCCCCTGGCAGCAGCGGCGCGGCTTCGACAGCCTGGTGCAGATGAGCAGCGGCATCGCCCACGCCGGCAAGCGCTGGCAACAGGCCGAAAAGCCCGTGCCGCTGCCGGTGCAGGCGCTGGACCATGCCACCGGCTACCTGATGGCGGCCGAAGCGATTCGCGGTTTGGGCGAACGGTTGCGCAGCGGGCAGGCTTGCCGCTCGAGGTTTTCCCTGGCGCGCACGGCAAAACTGCTGATCGAGCGGGGGACGGTGGAGGAAGACTTGCCGTTGGCCGCAGAATCGGCACAGGACATTGCCGCGTTCACCGAACACACGCCCTGGGGCGCGACACGGCGGCTCAAGGGGCCGTTGCAGGTGGGTGAGGCGGTGATGGGGTGGGAGCGGGGTGCTTGCGAATTAGGCTCGGCTTCAGCCCGGTGGTGAAGCTACCGGCCCTATTGCCGGCAAGCCGGCTCCTACAAGGGACGCGGTACCTGTAGGAGCCGGCTTGCCGGCGATAGGGCCCTCACAGGCTCAACACCCCGCTATACAGCGCATAAGCCGCGACGCCAGCACCTGCCAGCACCCCGGCGAAGATCAGCTTCTCCCACCCGGTAAACAACCGCTGCCCCTGCTCATGCTTGGCCCGGGCGAACAGCACCACCCCCGGCGCATACAACAGCGCCGACAGCAGCACATACTTGAGCCCGCCGGCATACAGCAGCCAGATCGCATACAACAGCGCCACCCCCGCCACCAGCAGGTCCTTGCGCCGCAGCCCTGGCTGGCCGTCATAGCTCTCGCCGCGCAGCGCCAGCAGCACCGCGTAAGCCGCCGACCAGAAGTACGGCACCAGGATCATCGACGACGCCAGGTAGATCAGGCTGGTGTAGGTGCCCGCCGAGAACAGCGTGATCAGCAAGAAACCCTGGATCATCACGTTGGTCAGCCACAGCGCATTGGCCGGCACGTGGTTGGAATTTTCCTTGGCCAGAAAACGCGGCATGGTGCGATCGCGTGCGGTGGCGAACAGAATCTCGGCGCACAGCAAGGCCCATGACAGCAAGGCCCCGAGCAGCGACACCGCCAGCCCGATACTGATCAGCAACGCCCCCCAGGGCCCGACGATATGCTCCAGCACCGAGGCCAGCGACGGGTTCTGCAGGCCGGCCAGCTCCGGCTGGGTCATCACCCCCAGCGACAGCACGTTGACCAGCACCAGCAACGCCAGCACCCCGAGAAACCCCACCACCGTGGCCTTGCCCACGTCCGAGCGGTGCAGCGCCCGGCCCGAGTACACGCTGGCGCCCTCGATGCCGATGAACACGAACACGGTCACCAGCATCATGTTGCGCACCTGCTCCAGCACGCTGCCGAACTTGGGGTTGCTCAGGCCCCAGATGTCCCGGGTGAAGATGTCGGCGCGAAAGGCAAAAGCGGCGATGACGATGAACATCAGCAGCGGCACCACCTTGGCCACCGTGGTCACCTGGTTGATGAAGGCCGCCTCCTTGATGCCGCGCAGCACCAGAAAGTGCACGGCCCACAGCAGCAGCGAGGCGCAGCCGATGGCCAGCGGCGTGTTGCCCTCACCGAAGGCGGGGAAGTAAAAGCCCAGGGTGCTGAACAGCAGCACGAAGTAGCCGACGTTGCCCAGCCAGGCGCTGATCCAGTAGCCCCAGGCCGACGAGAAGCCCATGTAATCGCCAAAGCCGGCCTTGGCATAGGCGTACACCCCCGAGTCCAGCTCGGGCTTGCGGTTGGCCAGGGTCTGGAACACGAAAGCCAGCGCCAGCATGCCCACCGCGGTGATGCCCCAGCCGATCAGCACCGCGCCCACATCGGCGCGTGCGGCCATGTTCTGCGGCAGCGAGAAAATGCCACCACCGATCATCGAACCGACCACCAGGGCGATCAGCGCACCGAGGCGCAGCTTCTGTCCGGGTTCGCTCATCGCGCCTCCATTGGCAGGTGTGTATTGCCGGCGAAACACCCGCGCGCAGCATATAACTGTAACAGCTTGTTTATATCAGGCAGGGTAATCAAAGCTATAGCACTCATAACGGGAATGTCTATGAAGACCAACTAACACATTGGGTTTTTACGCAACTTCTGTTGCCGCTGTGGCACGCACCAAGGTTTTTTGTGAAAAATTTGCCAAACAGCTAAAAGCGACTAGCTTGAAAGTTCGCAGGCGACACGGAGCGTTTGCTCTAAAAAGGCATGGAGGTGCCAGCGCAAAGGGCCTGCAGCACAGCTGTCGGTATCCTCCAGGAGCCACGTGAAGGATTTTTCCTTAGCTTCACGTGGGCATGAACTGATCCAAATCAGCGAATGGCAAAGGCGTCAGTTTTATCCTGATGTCAACTTTCTCCTGGCACGGAGTCGATAAATGTCTGATTCTCCCGGAAAACTCAAACTGGGTGCGCTTGTTGCACTTGTCGTGGGTTCGATGATTGGCGGCGGTATCTTTTCACTGCCGCAGAACATGGCCGCCAGTGCAGGCGTGGGGGCGGTGCTGATCGGCTGGGCCATCACGGCGGTGGGCATGCTCACCCTGGCGTTCGTGTTCCAGACCCTGGCCAACCGCAAGCCTGACCTCGACGGCGGGGTGTACGCCTACGCCAAGGCCGGCTTCGGCGACTACATGGGTTTCTCCTCGGCCTGGGGCTACTGGATCAGCGCCTGGCTGGGCAACGTCGGCTACTTCGTACTGCTGTTCAGCACCCTGGGTTACTTCTTCCCGGTGTTCGGCGAGGGCAACACCCCGGCGGCAGTGATCGGCGCCTCGGTGCTGCTGTGGGCGGTGCACTTTCTGGTGTTGCGCGGCATCAAGGAAGCGGCGTTCATCAACCTGGTGACCACCGTGGCCAAGGTGGTGCCGCTGGCACTGTTCGCGCTGATCTGCCTGTTCGCCTTCAAGCTCGACATCTTCACCGCCGATGTCTGGGCGCTGGGCACGCCGGAGCTAGGCAGTGTGATGAACCAGGTGCGCAACATGATGCTGGTCACCGTGTGGGTGTTCATCGGCATCGAGGGCGCGAGCATCTTCTCGTCACGGGCAGAAAAACGCTCCGACGTGGGCAAGGCCACGGTCATCGGTTTTGTCACCGTGCTGCTGTTCCTGGTGCTGGTCAACGTGCTGTCGCTGGGCATCATGACCCAGCCGGAGCTGGCCAAGCTGCAGAACCCGTCGATGGCTGCGGTGCTCGAGCATGTGGTCGGCCACTGGGGCGCGGTGCTGATCAGCGTCGGCCTGATCATCTCGCTGCTGGGGGCGCTGCTGTCGTGGGTGCTGCTGTGCGCCGAGATCATGTTCGCCGCGGCCAAGGACCACACCATGCCGGAGTTCCTGCGCCGCGAGAACGCCAACCATGTCCCGGCCAACGCGCTGTGGCTGACCAACGCCATGGTGCAGGTGTTCCTGGTGATCACCCTGTTCAGCAACAGCACTTACCTGTCACTGATCTACCTCGCCACCTCGATGATCCTGGTGCCCTACCTGTGGTCGGCGGCCTACGCCTTCCTGCTGGCCTGGCGCAACGAAACCTATGAACAGGCCCTGGCCGAGCGCAAGAAGGACCTGATCATCGGCGGCATCGCCCTGTTGTACGCAATCTGGCTGCTGTACGCCGGTGGCGTGAAATACCTGCTGCTCTCGGCCCTGCTGTATGCCCCTGGCGCGATCCTGTTCGCCAAGGCCAAGCGCGAGGTGGGCCAACCGATCTTCACCAACGTGGAAAAACTGATCTTCGCAGCCGTGGTCGTCGGCGCCCTGGTGGCAGCCTTTGGCCTGTACGACGGCTTCCTGACCCTCTGACCCCACGTTTCGCCTTACTGGAGGAATAGACCATGACCACTGAAAAACAGAAATACGGCGTCCACTCCGAAGCCGGCAAACTGCGCAAAGTGATGGTGTGCGCCCCAGGCCTCGCGCACAAGCGCCTGACCCCGAGCAACTGCGACGAACTGCTGTTCGACGATGTGATCTGGGTTGACCAGGCCAAGCGCGACCACTTCGACTTCGTCACCAAGATGCGCGAGCGCGGCGTGGATGTGCTGGAAATGCACAACCTGCTGACCGACATCGTGCAGAACAAGGAAGCCCTGGCCTGGATCCTCGACCGCAAGATCACCCCCGACACCGTCGGCGTGGGCCTGACCAACGAGGTGCGCAGCTGGCTCGAGGGCCTCGAACCGCGCCACCTGGCCGAGTTCCTGATTGGCGGCGTGGCCGGCCAGGACCTGCCACAGAGCGAAGGCGCCGAAGTAGTCAAGATGTACAACGACTACCTGGGCCACTCCAGTTTCATCCTGCCGCCGCTGCCCAACACCCAGTTCACCCGCGACACCACCTGCTGGATCTACGGCGGCGTCACGCTCAACCCGATGTACTGGCCGGCGCGCCGCCAGGAAACCCTGCTGGCCACTGCCATCTACAAGTTCCACCCGCAGTTCACCAACGCCGACTTCGAGGTGTGGTACGGCGACCCGGACAAGGAGCACGGCAACGCCACCCTCGAAGGCGGTGACGTGATGCCGATCGGCAACGGCATCGTGCTGATCGGCATGGGCGAGCGCAGCTCGCGCCAGGCCATCGGCCAACTGGCGCAGAACCTGTTCGCCAAGGGCGCGGTGAAGGAAGTGATCGTTGCCGGCCTGCCCAAATCCCGCGCCGCCATGCACCTGGACACCGTGTTCAGCTTCTGCGACCGCGACCTGGTGACGGTCTTCCCGGAAGTGGTGCGCGAGATCGTGCCGTTCATCATCCGCCCGGACGAAAGCAAGCCCTACGGCATGGACGTGCGCCGCATCAACAAGTCGTTCATCGAGGTGGTGGGCGAGCAACTGGGGGTCAAGCTGCGGGTGGTCGAGACCGGCGGCAACAGCTTCGCCGCCGAGCGCGAACAGTGGGATGACGGCAACAACGTGGTGGCCCTGGAGCCCGGCGTGGTCATCGGCTACGACCGCAACACCTACACCAACACCCTGCTGCGCAAGGCCGGGATCGAGGTCATCACCATCAGCGCCGGCGAACTGGGCCGGGGCCGTGGCGGCGGCCACTGCATGACCTGCCCGATCGTGCGCGACCCAATCGACTACTAGGTGGCCTGTGTGACCCATTGCACCCGGCCGCACCCACGAAGTGGCGGCCGGGCACCCTACCGAACCTAAGGAGAACCGTCATGGCGTTCAACATCCACAACCGCAACCTGCTCAGCCTGGAACACCACAGCACGCGCGAGCTGAAGTACCTGCTGGACCTGTCCCGCGACCTCAAGCGCGCCAAGTACACCGGCACCGAGCAGCAGCACCTGAAGGGCAACAACATCGCCCTGATTTTCGAAAAAACCTCCACCCGCACCCGCTGCGCCTTCGAAGTGGCCGCCTATGACCAGGGCGCCAACGTCACCTACATCGACCCCAACTCCTCGCAGATCGGCCACAAGGAAAGCATGAAGGACACCGCCCGCGTGCTCGGGCGCATGTACGATGCCATCGAGTACCGTGGCTTCAAGCAGGAGATCGTCGAAGAACTCGCCAAGTTCGCCGGGGTGCCGGTGTTCAACGGCCTGACCGACGAGTACCACCCGACCCAGATGATCGCCGACGTGCTGACCATGCGCGAGCACAGCGACAAGCCGCTGCACGACATCAGCTACGCCTACCTGGGCGATGCGCGCAACAACATGGGCAACTCGCTGCTGCTGATCGGCGCCAAGCTGGGCATGGACGTGCGCATCGCTGCGCCCAAGGACCTGTGGCCCCATGACGACCTGGTGCAACGCTGCCAGAAATATGCCGAAGAAAGCGGCGCACGCATCACCCTGACCGACGACGCCAAGGCGGCGGTCAAGGGCGTGGACTTCATCCACACCGACGTATGGGTGTCGATGGGCGAGCCGATCGAAGCCTGGGGCGAGCGCATCAAGCTGCTCAAGCCCTACCAGGTGAACAAGGAACTGATGAAGGCGAGCGGCAACCCGCGGACCAAGTTCATGCACTGCCTGCCGGCGTTCCACAATTCCGAGACCAAGGTCGGCAAGCAGATCGCCGAGCAGTACCCGGACCTGGCCAACGGCATCGAGGTGACCGACGACGTGTTCGAGTCGCCGGCCTGCATCGCCTTCGAGCAGGCGGAAAACCGCATGCACACGATCAAGGCGATTCTGGTGTCGACGCTGGCTGACCTGTAACGCCTGACTCGAAACGCCGGGCAACCCGCAGCCCTGTGGGAGCGGGTTCACCCGCGAAAGCGTCGGTGCAGAAATCACCGTTGGCGCTGCCGACGCATTCGCGGGTAAACCCGCTCCCACAGGGGGCGGCGTCCGGCCCGAGGTCAATGCTCATCTCTTTTGCTTAAAGGACATTCCCCATGCGTATCGTTGTTGCTTTGGGCGGCAACGCCCTGCTGCGCCGCGGCGAGCCGATGACTGCCGGCAACCAGCGCGCCAATATCCGCACCGCCACCGAACAGATCGCCAAGATCCACTCCGGCAACGAGCTGGTCATCGCCCACGGCAACGGCCCGCAGGTCGGCCTGCTGTCGCTTCAGGGCATGGCCTACAAGCCCGACGAGGCCTACCCGCTGGACGTGCTGGGCGCCGAGACCGAAGGCATGATCGGCTACATGATCGAGCAGGAGCTGGGTAACCTGCTGGACTTCGAGGTGCCGTTCGCCACCCTGCTGACCCAGGTCGAAGTGGACGCCAACGACCCTGCGTTCAAAGACCCGACCAAGTTCATCGGCCCGGTGTACAGCAAAGAGGAGGCCGAGCGCCTGGCCAAGGAGAAAGGCTGGGTGGTCAAACCTGACGGCGACAAGTACCGCCGCGTGGTGGCCAGCCCGAAACCCAAGCGCATCTTCGAGATCCGCCCGATCAAGTGGCTGCTGGAAAAAAGCAGCATCGTGATCTGCGCAGGCGGCGGCGGCATCCCCACCATGTACGACGAAAACCGCAAGCTCAAGGGCATCGAGGCGGTGATCGACAAGGATTTGTGCTCGGCGCTGCTGGCCGAGCAACTGGAAGCCGACCTTCTGATAATCGCCACCGATGTCGATGCCGCCTACATTGACTGGGGCAAGCCCACGCAAAAAGCCATTGCCCAGGCTCACCCCGACGAGCTCGAACGCCTGGGCTTTGCCGCCGGCTCCATGGGGCCGAAGGTGCAGGCCGCCTGCGACTTCGCCCGGCACACCGGCAAGGTGGCGGTGATCAGCTCGCTGGAAAACATCGAGGAGATCGTCAAGGGCACCGCCGGCACCCGGGTGTCCACCGCCAAGCCGGGTATCAGCTACCGTTGAATGCAGTTGGCCGGTGCCAGGCACCGGCCGTTTTCAACCTTCCGGAGGAACCACCATGGCCCAGTACCAACCTGGTCATGTACACATCGAGCGCACGGCGCTGAACAACAACGACCACAGCTACGACCTGAACATCGAGTACGAAGCCACGTCGGACCCCAGGGAAGGCCGCGGTATCCAGTTCCGCATGCACGGCAGCATCGAGGGCAAGAACGTCGATGAAAAGTTCTTCCTGGCCAAGGACCAGGTGTTGCCGAGCTTTCTGATGCTATTGAGCCGCAAGGCCCAGTCTTACCTGCCGGCGCCGAAGAAGTTCGAAAACCTCGGCTCGCCGCACAAGCTCTACGACTACATGTTCGAAGACATTCGCCAGAAGCTGGATGTGAAGTCCGGGGATCCGATCAAGCCGGAACATCTGGAGTGAGGCCAAGATCCTGGGGCTGCTGCGCAGCCCAGTCGCGACACAAGGCCGCTCCTACAGAAGTTACGCGCGCCCTGTAGGAGCGGCCTTGTGTCGCGATTGGGCCGCAAAGCGGCCCCGGCGATGTTGAGGCATACTACCGTCCTCCCCGGCCACAACCCCGCCTCGTCCCCATGCGCATCCACGTCAGCTTCATCGACCGCGTCGGCATCACCCAGGAAGTCCTGGCCCTGCTCGGTGCCCGCAACCTCAACCTCGATGCCGTGGAGATGGTCCCGCCGAACGTCTACATCGACGCGCCCACGCTCAGCCCCGCCGTGCTCGAAGAGCTCCACGACGCGCTGTTCGAGGTGCACGGCGTGCAGTCGGTGGAGGTGGTCGACATCCTCCCCGGCCAGCGCCGCCACCTGCAACTCGACGCCCTGCTGGCGGCCATGAGCGACCCGGTGCTGGCAGTGGACAGCGCCGGCAAGGTGCTGCTGGCCAACCCCGCACTGATCGCCCTGTGCGGGCGCGAGTCGGCCGGGCGCTCGGTGGGCGAGCTGTTCGGCGACCCCGGGCTGTTGCAGGCGCTGCAGGACAACAACTTCCACCTGCCCATGCGCGAAATGCAGCTCAACGGCCAGAGCCTGCTGCTGGACGCCACCCCCATCACCCACGCTGGCGGCCTGCTCACCCTGTACCCGCCCAACCGCATGGGCGAACGCCTGTCGGCGCTGCACCACGACCACGCCGAGGGCTTCGACGCCCTGCTCGGCGACTCCCCGGCCATCCGCACCCTCAAGGCCCGCGCCCTGCGTGTGGCCGCACTGGACGCACCGCTGCTGGTGCACGGCGAAACCGGCACCGGCAAAGAGCTGGTGGCCCGCGCCTGCCATGCCATCAGCAGCCGCCAGGGGGCGCCGTTTCTGGCCCTTAACTGCGCCGCGCTGCCCGAGAGTCTGGCCGAGAGCGAGCTGTTCGGCTACGCCCCCGGCGCCTTCACCGGCGCGCAACGCGGCGGCAAGCCGGGGCTGATGGAGCTGGCCAACCAGGGCACGGTGTTTCTCGACGAAATCGGCGAGATGTCGCCCTACCTGCAAGCCAAGCTGCTGCGTTTTCTCAGCGACGGCAGCTTCCGCCGGGTGGGCGGCGATCGCGAGGTGAAGGTGGATGTGCGCATCATCAGCGCCACCCACCGCGACCTTGAGCGCATGGTCGCCGAGGGCACGTTCCGTGAAGACCTGTTCTACCGCCTGAACGTGCTCAACCTGCAAGTGCCGCCGCTGCGCGACCGTGGCCAGGACATACTGATGCTGGCGCACTACTTCATGCAGCAGGCCTGCACGCAGATCCAGCGCCCGGCCTGCCGGCTGACCCCGGCCACCCACTCGGCGCTGCTGGCCAACCCCTGGCCAGGCAATGTGCGCCAGCTGCAGAACGTGATCTTCCGCGCCGCGGCCATTTGCGAGGGCAACCTGGTGGATATCGGCGACCTGGACATTGCCGGCACCTCGGTGGCGCGCGGGCAGGATGGCGAGGTGGCCAGCCTGGAGCAGGCAGTGGGGGATTTCGAACGCGAGCTGCTGCAGCGGCTGTATGCCAGTTATCCCTCGACCCGCCAGCTGGCCGGCAGGTTGCAGACCTCGCACACCGCCATCGCCCAGCGCCTGCGCAAGTACGGGATTGGCGCCAAGGGCTGAATGCCGATTTTGAGCATTCTGCGTTGGCCCCTGTAGGAGCGGCCTTGTGTCGCGATGGGCTGCGCAGCAGCCCCAAAATATCGATAACTGACACAATTTCTGGGGCTGCTGCGCAGCCCATCGCGACACAAGGCCGCTCCTACAGGTCCTGCGTCAAGCCGCCCGGATGTGACGGCCTGTTGTATACAAAATAAGAAAATCCTGCTTACATAACCCCTCGCCTACGACATCGGCAATCGCCGCTGCGTATTGCGACAGGCTCAAGCCATGCAATGCCCACATCTGCTCGCCCCGGCGCGAGCCCCTCTGCCAGTACCCTCCCGCGATCGCCCATCCCGCTGTACGCCCCCCTTCGGCCGGCCCCGCCCGCCGACCCACTGATCGCACCCGCTGCCCACGCACGCGCCCGGCGCCTGCACGACATCGAGCTCACAATCAGCCCCCTGGGGGCGAGGAACACCCATGCCCAAGACTCTCCTGGTCAAGAACGCCGAACTGCTGGTGACGATGGACGGCGAACGCCGTGAAATCCGCCAGGGCGGCCTGTACATCGAAGACAACATCATCAAGCAGGTCGGCCCCAGCGACAGCCTGCCGCAACACGCCGACGTAGTGCTGGACATGGCCGGCAAGGTGGTCATCCCGGGCCTGGTCAACACCCACCACCACATGTACCAGAGCCTCACCCGCGTGGTGCCGGCAGCCCAGGACGGCGAGCTGTTCAACTGGCTGACCAACCTGTACCCGATCTGGGCGCGGCTGACCCCGGAAATGATCGCGGTATCGACCCAGACCGCCATGGCCGAGCTGATCCTGTCCGGCTGCACCACCTCCAGCGACCACCTGTACATCTACCCCAACGGCTGCAAGCTCGACGACAGCATCCACGCCGCCGGGGAAATCGGCATGCGCTTCCACGCCGCGCGCGGCAGCATGAGCGTTGGCCAGAGCCAGGGCGGCCTGCCGCCGGATTCGGTGGTCGAGAAAGAAAGCGACATTCTCAAAGAATCGCAACGCCTGATCGAGGACTACCACGACGCCAGCCACGGCTCGATGCTGCGCGTGGTGGTGGCGCCCTGCTCGCCGTTCTCGGTCAGCCGCGACCTGATGCGCGAAGCTGCGGTGCTGGCCCGCCAGTACGGCGTGTCGCTGCACACCCACCTGGCCGAAAACGTCAACGACATCGCCTACAGCCGCGAGAAGTTCGGCATGACCCCGGCCGAGTACGCCGAAGACCTGGGCTGGGTCGGCCACGACGTCTGGCACGCCCACTGCGTGCAGCTCGACCAGCACGGCATCGAGCTGTTCGCCCGCACCGGCACCGGCGTCGCCCACTGCCCGTGCTCGAACATGCGCCTGGCCTCGGGCATCGCCCCGGTGCGCAAGATGCGCGACCACGGCGTGCCGGTAGGCCTGGGCGTGGACGGCTCGGCCTCCAACGACGGCGCCAGCATGATCGGCGAAGTGCGCCAGGCCCTGCTGCTGCAGCGGGTCGGCTTCGGCCCCGATGCCATGACCGCTCGCGAGGCTTTGGAGATCGCCACCCTGGGCGGCGCCAAGGTGCTCAACCGCAACGACATCGGCGCCCTGGCGCCGGGCATGGTGGCCGACTTCGTCGCCTTCGACCTCGGCCATGTGGCCTATGCCGGCGGCCTGCACGACCCGCTGGCGGCGCTGGTGTTCTGCACCCCGACCCAGGTGCACACCAGCGTGATCAACGGCCGGGTGGTGGTGCAGGACGGGCGCATCACCACCGTCGACCTGCCGCGCGTGCTCGAGCGCCACAACCAGCTGGCCTTCCAGCTGGTCAGCGGTAACTGATTCACCCGGGCCGCTGCCTGGCGGCGGCCCGTTTCACCGAGTGCGACTGAGACCGTGCTGTTAGACGCATCAAAACAACAAAAGCGAGCTACTCACCATGACTTCTCCCGCAGTATCGCGTCCGGAGGACGAGAACCTCGGCGCTGGCGCCAACCTGGCCTACGGCCTGCAACATGTACTGACCATGTACGGCGGCATGATCGCCGTGCCCCTGATCATCGGCCAGGCGGTCGGCCTGCCAGCTGCCGACGTCGGCCTGCTGATCGCCGCCTCGCTGTTTGCCGGTGGCCTGGCCACCTTGCTGCAGACCCTCGGCCTGCCCTGGTTCGGCTGCCGCCTGCCGCTGGTGCAGGGGGTGTCCTTCGCCAGTGTGGCGACCATGGTGGCGATCATCGGCGATGACGGCAGGCTCGGCCTTTCGGTGGTGTTCGGCGCGGTGATCGTCTCGTCGCTGGTCGGCTTGCTGATCACGCCTTTGTTCTCGCGCATCATCACGTTCTTTCCGCCGCTGGTGACCGGCATCGTCATCACCACCATCGGCCTGACCCTGATGCCGGTGTGCGCCCGCTGGGCCATGGGCGGCAACAGCCAGGCTGCAGACTTTGGCAGCACCGCCAACATTCTGCTGGCGGCCTTCACCCTGGCCTGCGTGCTGCTGTTGAGCAAGCTGGGCAGCGCCAGCCTGTCGCGCTTGTCGATTTTGCTGGCGATCGTGATCGGCACCCTGGTGGCGACGGCGTTCGGCATGGCGGATTTTTCGACAACGATGGACGGCCCGCTGGTGGCGTTCCCCAGCGTGTTGCCGTTCGGGCCGCCGGAATTCCAGCTGGCGGCCATCCTGTCGATGCTGATCGTGATCGTGGTGACCATGGTGGAAACCTCGGCGGACATCCTGGCGGTGGGTGAAATCATCGGCACCGAGGTCGACTCCAAGCGCCTGGGCAACGGCCTGCGCGCCGACATGGTGTCCAGCGCCCTGGCCCCGCTGTTCGGCTCGTTCACCCAAAGTGCCTTCGCCCAGAACGTCGGCCTGGTGGCAGTGACCGGGGTGAAGAGCCGCTACGTGGTGGCCAGCGCCGGCCTGATTCTGGTGACCCTGGGCTTGCTGCCGGTGATGGGCCGGCTGATCGCCGCCGTGCCCAGCGCGGTGCTCGGTGGTGCCGGCCTGGTGCTGTTCGGCACGGTCACTGCCAGCGGCATCCGTACCCTGTCGCAGGTGGATTACCGCAACAACATGAACCTGATCATCGTCGCCACCTCGATCGGCTTCGGCATGATCCCCATCGCCGCCCCGGCCTTCTACCACCACTTCCCGGCCTGGGTGCAGACGGTGTTCCACTCCGGCATCAGCTCGGCGGCGATCATGGCGATTCTGCTCAACCTGCTGTTCAACCATTTGCGTGCCGGCAACTCCGAGCAGCAATCGGTGTTCGCGGTTGCCAGCGAACGTACCCTGCGTTACCGGGATATCGCCGGGCTTAACGAAGGGGACGTGTTCCGCGACGGCAAGCTGTTCGACAGTGCCGGCAATGAAGTGCCGATTGTCGAGCATGATGAGGGGCATCATGACATTGCGCCTCGTAAAGAGAAGCGCCTCGAAACGTCGAGTTAGTGAAATGACCATTTAGTGTGGACGGTGCCGCTTTTAGAAGCGGCACCGTGCTTGCTAGGTAGTACTGTTCTCAGGCGTCTTTGAACCCTGGCATTCCTTGCTCTGACCGCCATTGTTTGACAATTTTTAATACCTCCTCTAAGGATCCATCCAGACCATGCTTGGCAGGATAATAAAGAAGATCAGACCCCAAAGGATGTTGAGTCAGATGTTTAAACTCAAGGATGCCTTTTATATGCGCACGCTCGGTAGGAAAAACTGTAGAGTCCACCGTAACAATCGCATTCATGAAACTGACGAACTCTGCCTCGGTATAATCAGAAATAGACCTACTCATTCAATCACCCCGATGCATTTGAACATGGAATTTAGGTGACAGAATCACCATATTATCAACATCATAAACTGCCCCGCCGTCGGTAATTCTCTGTTTATGGTGGATTTCATATTTTACTCTAGCGCCAATCTGCTCGCTTTCGGGCGCTATAGGAGCATAGCCATTTCTCATCAATGCCAATGCGCGATCATCAAATTGCCCCGAGAAATCTGGAGTGGTAGCAATCAGCATCCAGAAAGCACTGCGAAATCTTCCAAATGAGCTGAAACCCTTGCCCTGCATTTCTCTGGCAATTTGAGCAGGGATAGCAGCGCCTTGCTCATTACCTTCAACCAGTAAATTCCCTGAAGCACTCCCGCCTAGCCCATCAACCTCCCCCGGCATATACCGCCGGCTCTTGAACATCACATAAAGCGGCGGTAACCCCGAGTCGGCGGGGAAGATGATGACGTAGTCATCAAAGCCAGTGTCCGCAAGCTCCGGGAACTCGTCCAGTCGCCCTTCCAGCGGGTCCAGTGTTGGCCCCACCAAAACTATCGGCGGTTGCGGGCTGACCGGTGAAGTTGTCGAGCTACTCGGCGGTGTAACCGCCGGCGTCCATATCAGGGTTCTGGGCGGGCTGTCTTCTGTGCTGACGCTGTACTGGCCGGTGGCGGCATCGAAATGCGCGGCCAGCACGCCGACACGGGACGAAAGCTGTGGGCCGTCAGTGCCGGCGACGAACAACTCGTCCCGACCTGGGTTTTCACCATGGCTGCCCATCCGCAATGGCAGGTCGACCGCCCCCTGAGCGATGGCAGCAGCCTGTTTCGCGTTGTCCAGTTCAAGGCCCAGGTCGGCCAACGCCATGCTGAGCAGGTAATTGTCCGGCAACTCCCCGTGACCTAACTCGGAGGGGTACAACAAGGCGGCCACACCGACTGCAAAAGGCGTTGCCAGCACGCCCGCCCGGGCGTTGCGTACGGCCTCGATGCCAGCATTGACGGCCTGTGCCAAGGGAGTGTTCGCCCCCACTACACCAATCGCGCCTAAGGCCGTAATCAGCAGCGCCGGCGGTGCGGCGCCAGCCTGCAGCTCCATGTCGTAGCGATCACCGGCACCAGGAGGTTGCGGGCCCCGCTCGTTCAGCGCTTGTGCATCCTCCAGCGCCTGCTGCAGCGCGGCTATCTGCGCCTGCAACACCTGTATTTCAGCTTCGCGCAGCAGTGCCGTATAAGCCCCCCGGTATGAAGCGTTCAAGGCCTCTTGTATCGCCGAGACGTTGAAGCGTCCGGTGGAAATGTTATGAAAGGTGGCACCGGCGTAATATTCAGCGCTCTTGTCAAACGGGGTAGAGCCGTAATAGCTGTTGGCCAACGCTTGCTGTACCGACAGATCGGCGATTTTGCGTTGGAGCAAATCGCTACGCGCCGCGATATCATCCATGAGCATTTCGATGTGCGAGCGCGGAGTACCCGCCAGTGCTACACGTAGTGTGGCAACCTCCTCTTCAAGCAGGCTGGCAAGCATTGAAAGTTTTTCAAGATAGGTTGCCCGTGCTGCACCATCGGCGGTATTCATTGCGTGATAGGCGGACAACCTGAAGTTTTCCAGAATCGGGCCTACATGATTGATGACCGTCCCTCCCGGCGCGGGGCCGCCAGGGCGCGTAGGCTGCCCGCCGACAAAGGTCGGCGGCAGTACGACTTGTCTCTTTTTCCTCGCCATGTGCATCTCCCTGAGTATCACTCATTAGCCTTTCAAACGTTGGCATCTGCAGCCTTCGTTAAAAGCCAGGCACTCGAATACTGCCCACAGAGTGAGCGGCATCCACTTATGAAGTTATTGGCTGAACTGATCAGGCACGCCGAAACTGTTCCGGAAAACTCAGCCTAAGCCAGTTGCAAGCGGAATGGGAGTTGCCAAAACAAATAGAGAGCGGTCCTACGAACGAGGAATAAACACCTGTAATACCCATCTTACAAATACCCATCAAGACGCTTCGTAATAGCCGTTCAACAGGTTGTAAGGGTTTCATCAGGTACGACTTTATTCACGACAGCCGCCCTACAGCTACGCGGGAAAAAGTAGCTGGCACGCCCAGCACTTTCAGACTTTTCTGAATCGTCCCGTCGGCAAGTCCTACCCTAGAATGCCCCCGCTTTTCTTCACCCTCCCCCGGGAGGCCGGGCCTTGCCCCTTCGCTTACACAGGCCGAGCACGCATGTGCCCGCCTGCGGATACAACAAAGAGCCCCTTGATGCTTGAACTTGATTTCTACGGGACGCTGGTCGCTGCCTCGCTGGTACTTCTGCTGGGCCGCAGCCTGGTTGCACGCGTTGGTTTCCTGCGCGCCTATAACATCCCCGAACCCGTCGCCGGCGGGCTCCTGGTCGCGCTGGTGCTGCTGGCACTGCGCAGTTTCGATATTCGTGTGCAATTCGATACCTCGCTGCAAACCCCGCTCATGCTGGCGTTCTTCGCCACCATCGGCCTCAGCGCCGACCTCACCAGCCTGAAGAAAGGCGGGCGCGTGGTGGTGATTTTCCTGTTAGTGGTCACAGGCTTGCTGCTGGTGCAGAACGCCATGGGCATCGGCCTGGCCACGGCACTGGGGCTGGACCCGCTGATGGGCCTGCTGGCGGGCTCGATCACCCTGTCTGGCGGCCATGGCACGGGGGCCGCGTGGAGCGCGACCTTCAGCGAGAAGTTCGGCCTGGCGTCGGCCTCGGAACTGGCCCTGGCCTCGGCAACCTTCGGCCTGGTACTCGGCGGGCTGATTGGCGGGCCTGTTGCCCGCCTGCTGATCAAGCGCGTCCAGGTGCCCGGCACCGAACAGCCGGCGCCGCAACTGCCAAAGGGCTTCGAGCAACCGCACACCGAGCGGCTGATCACCTCGTTCTCGCTGGTCGAGACCCTGGCCCTGATCGCCGTCAGCCTGATGTTGGGCACCCTGCTGAACGGCATGCTCAAGGGGACAGCGCTGGAGCTGCCGACCTTCGTCTGCGTATTGTTCGTCGGCGTGATGCTGCGTAACGGCCTGGCCGCGTTTGGCGCATACCACGTGTTCGAACGGGAAGTCTCGGTGCTCGGCAACGTCAGCCTGTCACTGTTCCTGGCCATTGCACTGATGTCGCTCAAGTTGTGGGACCTGGCCGCGCTGGCCCTGCCGTTCTTCATCCTGCTGGCGGCACAGACGCTGGTGATGGCCCTGTTCGCCATCTTCGTGACCTTCCGGGTGATGGGCCGCAACTACGACGCGGCGGTGCTGGCCGCCGGGCACTGCGGCTTCGGGCTCGGCGCAACGCCGACCGCCATCGCCAACATGCAGGCCGTGACGCAGCGCTTCGGGCCGTCGCAGATGGCCTTTCTGGTGGTGCCGATGGTCGGTGCGTTCTTCATCGACATCATCAACGCCATCGTGATCAAGCTGTATCTGGCGCTGCCGTTGTTCGTGGCCCTGTAGCAGCCGTGCGGCGCCCTTGCCAATCATCAGGCAAGGGCGCCAGCCACTCGTACCGAAATCATTACACCGTGTCGAATTCATTCCACATTGATTTGCCAGCGCTTACGCAAGGGTTTGATCCCGCTTTCTTTTTCCTCCCCGCCAACAGCGTAATGATTTCATTCCACCAGAAAGAATGAATTATTACACCTCAATACCAAGTAATTGATTTATATGTACTTTTTTCATGTGGCCGCATTATTGCTAGGGAAATCCCAACCCAAGAGCGCGGACCCACCGCGCCCAACGCCCTGCTTCCCGAGGATTCCCCATGAGCGAGTTGCGTTTCACCGAAGATCACGAATGGCTGCGCGTCGAAGCCGACGGCAGCGTCACCGTGGGCATCACCGCCTACGCCCAGAACGCCCTGGGCGATGTGGTCTACGTGCAACTGCCGGAGCTGCAGCCCTACAGCAAGGGCGATGAAGCCTCCACCGTCGAGTCGGTAAAAGCCGCCAGCGGCGTGTACATGCCTTTGAGCGGTGAAGTGGTCGCGGTCAACGAAGGCCTGAACGATCAACCTGAGCTGGTCAACGAAGACCCGCTGGGTGAAGGCTGGTTCTTCCGCTTCGTCCCGACCGACATGGCCGAGGTGGGCGCCCTGCTCGACCAGGACGCCTACGACCGCCTGATCAAAGCCAACGACGACGCCTGAGGAGTGCAACCATGACCATCAACCTCGGCACCGCCAACGAATTCATCGCCCGCCATATCGGCCCACGCAGCGCCGACGAGCAAGCCATGCTCGCCACCCTCGGTTTCGACTCGCTGGAGGCCATGACCGCAGCGGTCATCCCCGACAGCATCAAGGGCACCAGCGTGCTTGGCAGCGAAGACGGCCAGAGTGAGGCCGACGCCCTCGCCGCATTGAAAGCCATCGCCGGCAACAATCAGCTGTTCAAGAGCTACATCGGCCAGGGCTACTACAACACCCACACCCCGGCGCCGATTTTGCGCAACCTGCTGGAAAACCCGGCCTGGTACACCGCCTACACCCCGTACCAGCCAGAAATCTCCCAGGGCCGCCTGGAAGCGCTGCTGAACTTCCAGACCCTGATCAGCGACCTCACCGGCCTGCCGATCGCCAACGCATCCTTGCTCGACGAAGCCACCGCCGCTGCCGAGGCCATGACCTTCTGCAAGCGCCTGTCGAAGAACAAGGCCAGCCACGCCTTCTTCGCCTCCAAACACTGCCACCCGCAAACCCTCGACGTGCTGCGCACCCGCGCCGAACCGCTGGGCATTGATGTGGTGGTGGGTGACGAGCGCGAGCTGAGCGACGCCAGTGCCTTCTTCGGCGCCCTGCTGCAATACCCGGCCAGCAACGGTGACGTGTTCGACTACCGTGACCTGGTGCAGCGCTTGCACGCAGCGGGCGCCTTGGTGGCCGTGGCCGCCGACCTGCTGGCCCTGACCCTGCTGACCCCGCCGGGCGAGTTCGATGCCGACGTGGCCATCGGCAGCGCCCAGCGCTTTGGCGTACCACTGGGCTTCGGTGGCCCGCACGCGGCCTACTTCGCCACCCGTGACGCGTTCAAGCGCGACATGCCCGGCCGTTTGGTGGGGGTGTCGATCGACCGCTTCGGCAAGAGCGCCCTGCGCCTGGCCATGCAAACCCGCGAGCAGCACATCCGCCGCGAGAAGGCCACCAGCAACATCTGCACCGCCCAGGTGCTGCTGGCCAACATCGCCAGCATGTACGCCGTGTACCACGGCCCGGCCGGCCTCAAGCGCATCGCCGAGCGCACCCACGCACTGACCGCGATTCTGGCCGCAGGCCTTGAGCAGGCCGGCGTGAACGTGGTCACCTGCGCGTTCTTCGACACCCTGACCCTGGCCACCGGCAGTGCTACCGCAGCACTGCACGACAAGGCCCGCGCCCAGGGCATCAACCTGCGCCAGATCGACGCCGAACACCTGGGCCTGTCGCTGGACGAAACCAGCAGCCAGGCCGATGTCGAGGCGCTGTGGGCGCTGTTCACCGACAAGGCCGCGGACTTTGCCGCCATCGCCGCCGCAGTGCAGGTGCGCCTGCCCGTTGCCCTGCTGCGCCAGTCGGCGATCCTCGAGCACCCGGTATTCAACCGCTACCACAGCGAAACCGAGCTGATGCGCTACCTGCGCCGCCTGGCCGACAAGGACCTGGCGCTGGACCGGACCATGATCCCGCTGGGCTCGTGCACCATGAAGCTCAACGCCGCCAGCGAGATGATCCCGGTGACCTGGGCCGAGTTCGGCAACCTGCACCCGTTCGCCCCGGCCGCGCAAAGCCAGGGCTACCTGCAGATGACCCGCGAGCTTGAGGCGATGCTGTGCGCCGCCACCGGCTACGACGCCGTGTCGCTGCAGCCCAACGCCGGCTCCCAAGGCGAGTACGCAGGCCTCTTGGCTATCCGCGCCTACCACCGCAGCCGTGGCGACAGCCACCGCGACATCTGCCTGATCCCGTCCTCGGCCCACGGCACCAACCCGGCCACCGCGCACATGGCCGGCATGCGCGTGGTGGTGACCGCCTGCGACGCCCGCGGCAACGTCGACATCGACGACCTGCGCGCCAAGGCCATCGAGCACCGCGAGCGCCTGGCGGCGATCATGATCACCTACCCGTCCACCCACGGCGTGTTCGAGGAAGCCATCGGCGAGATCTGCGCGATCATCCACGACAACGGCGGCCAGGTGTACATCGACGGCGCCAACATGAACGCCATGGTCGGCCTGTGCGCCCCGGGCAAGTTCGGCGGCGACGTATCGCACCTGAACCTGCACAAGACCTTCTGCATCCCCCACGGCGGTGGCGGCCCGGGCGTTGGCCCGATCGGCGTCAAGGCGCACCTGGCGCCGTTCCTGCCGGGCCACGCGCAGCTTGAGAACACCGCCGGCGCCGTGTGCGCGGCGCCGTTCGGCAGCGCGAGCATTCTGCCGATCACCTGGATGTACATTCGCATGATGGGTGGCGCGGGCCTGAAACGCGCCTCGCAAATGGCGATCCTCAACGCCAACTACATCGCCCGCCGCCTGGAAGAGCACTATCCTGTGCTGTACACCGGTGGCAACGGCCTGGTAGCCCACGAGTGCATCCTCGACCTGCGCCCGCTCAAGGAGACCAGCGGCATCAGCGTCGACGACGTCGCCAAGCGCCTGATCGACTTCGGTTTCCACGCCCCGACCATGTCGTTCCCGGTGGCCGGAACGCTGATGATCGAACCGACCGAGAGCGAGTCCAAAGAGGAACTGGACCGCTTCTGCGCCGCCATGATCCAGATCCGCGAGGAAATCCGCGCGGTGGAGAACGGCAGCCTGGACAAGGACGACAACCCGCTGAAAAACGCCCCGCACACCGCGGCGGAACTGGCCGGCGAATGGGCCCATGGCTACAGCCGCGAGCAGGCGGTGTACCCGCTGCCAAGCCTGGTCGAAGGCAAGTACTGGCCGCCGGTCGGGCGTGTCGACAACGTGTTCGGCGACCGCAACCTGGTGTGCGCTTGCCCGTCGATCGAGAGCTATCAGGACGTCTGAGGCGTCCTGTAGATAGCGGGGGCTGCTGCGCAGCCCTTTCGCGACACAAGGCCGCTCCTACAAGGTCGGCATTGGTCCCTGTAGGAGCGGCCTTGTGTCGCGAAAGGGTCGCAAAGCGACCCCTGCTGTTCAGGAGGTTCCACCATGTCACTGAGCGTCTTCGACCTGTTCAAGATCGGCATCGGCCCCTCCAGTTCACACACGGTCGGGCCGATGCGCGCCGCCGCGCGCTTCGCCGAAGGCCTGCGCCGTGATGGCCTGCTGGCCAACACCACCAGCGTCAAGGCCGAGCTGTACGGCTCGCTGGGCGCCACCGGCAAGGGCCACGGCAGCGACAAGGCGGTGCTGCTGGGCCTTGAAGGCGAACACCCCGACCTCATCGACACCGAGAGCATCCCCGCGCGCCTGCAGGCCATCCGCGACAGCGGTCATCTCGACCTGCTGGGCGAGCAGCGCATTGCGTTCATCGAGAAGCAGCACCTGGCGATGATCCGCAAACCGCTGGACTACCACCCCAACGGCATGATCTTCCGCGCCTTCGACGCCGCCGGCCTGCAGATTCGCAGCCGCGAGTACTACTCGGTGGGCGGCGGTTTTGTGGTGGACGAAGAGGCTGCCGGCCACGACCGCATCGTCGAGGACAGCACCGTACTGGCCTACCCGTTCACAACCGCAAAGCAACTGCTCGCCCATTGCACCGCGCAAAACCTGGCAGTCAGCCAGGTGATGCTGGCCAACGAAGCCGCCTGGCGGCCAGAGGCCGAGACCCGCGCCGGGCTGCTGCGCATCTGGCAGGTGATGCAGGACTGCGTCGAAGCCGGTTGCCAGCATGAGGGCATCCTGCCGGGCGGGCTCAAGGTCAAGCGCCGCGCGCCGGCGCTGTACCGCCAGCTCAGCCGCCACCCGGAGGCCAGCCTGCGCGATGCCTTGTCGGTACTCGACTGGGTCAACCTCTACGCCCTGGCGGTGAACGAGGAAAACGCCCACGGCGGGCGGGTGGTCACCGCACCCACCAATGGCGCGGCTGGCATCGTCCCGGCGGTGCTGCACTACTACATGCGCTTCGTGCCGGGCGCCAACGAGGACGGGGTGGTGCGCTTTCTGCTCACCGCTGCGGCCATCGGCATTCTTTATAAAGAGAACGCCTCGATCAGCGGCGCCGAGGTGGGCTGCCAGGGCGAGGTCGGCGTGGCCTGCTCGATGGCCGCCGGGGCGCTGTGTGAAGTGATGGGTGGCAGCGTGCAGCAGGTTGAGAACGCCGCCGAAATCGGCATGGAACACAACCTCGGCCTGACCTGCGACCCCATCGGCGGGCTGGTCCAGGTGCCCTGCATCGAGCGCAACGCCATGGGCTCGGTGAAGGCGATCAATGCGGTGCGCATGGCCTTGCGCGGCGACGGGCAGCACTTCGTCTCCCTCGACAAGGTCATCCGCACCATGCGCCAGACCGGCGCCGACATGAAAAGCAAATACAAGGAGACCGCCCGCGGCGGTCTGGCCGTCAACATCATCGAATGCTGACCCGAACAAAAACCAAGGAGTCCCCGATGTCCGAAACACTGCAAAAGACCCCGCTGCACGCCCTGCACCTGGAACTGGGCGCGCGCATGGTGCCGTTCGCAGGCTTTGACATGCCCGTGCAGTACCCGCTGGGCGTGCTCAAGGAACACCTGCACACCCGCGAGCAGGCCGGCCTGTTCGACGTGTCGCACATGGGCCAGATCATCCTGCGCGGCAGCGACGCCGCCGCTGCACTGGAAACCCTGGTGCCGGTGGACATCATCGACCTGCCGGTGGGCATGCAGCGCTATGCCATGTTCACCAATGAACAAGGCGGCATCCTCGACGACCTGATGGTCGCCAACCTGGGCGACGACACTCTGTTCCTGGTGGTCAACGCCGCCTGCAAAGAGCAGGACCTGGCCCACCTGCAAGCGCACATCGGCAATCGCTGCGAAATTCAACCGCTGTTCGAGCAGCGCGCCCTGCTGGCCCTGCAAGGCCCGGCGGCAGTGAAGGTGCTGGAGCGCCTGGCCCCGCAAGTGGCCGGCATGACCTTCATGCAGTTCCGCCCGCTGCAACTGCTGGGTGAAGACTGCTTCGTCAGCCGCTCGGGCTACACCGGTGAAGATGGCTACGAAATCTCGGTACCGGCCACCGCCGCCGAAGCCCTGGCCCGCCGCCTGCTGGCCGAACCCGAAGTGCAACCCATCGGCCTGGGCGCCCGCGACTCGCTGCGCCTCGAAGCCGGCCTGTGCCTGTACGGCCACGACATGAACACCGACACCACGCCGATCGAAGCCAGCCTGCTGTGGGCGATTTCCAAGGTGCGCCGTGCCGATGGCGCCCGTGCCGGTGGTTTTCCCGGTGCCGGGCAGGTATTCGCCCAGCAGGTCGGCGGTGTAAAACGCAAACGGGTGGGCCTGCTGCCGCTGGAGCGCACGCCGGTTCGTGAGGGCGCCGAGATCGTCGACAGTAACGGCAAGACTGTTGGCGTAGTGTGCAGTGGCGGCTTTGGCCCGACCCTCGGCGCACCTGTAGCAATGGGTTATATCGATAGTGAACATGCCGCGCTGGAAACTTCGCTTTTTGCCGTGGTACGCGGCAAGCAAGTTGCCCTTAAAGTCAGCAAAATGCCTTTCGTGGCGCAACGTTACTATCGCGGCTGAATGCGTGAGGCAGGCCGGTTTGCATATTCGTTTTCGAACCTGCCTCATAACTTTTTCACAGGGCGCCAGGCCAGGCAGCATGGCGTTTTCGGCAAAATTTCAGGGGGTTTAAAAAAGCCCGTTTTTACTGCGCTGCAAGGGCTTGTGTTTCGCTTGGCAGTTGGCGTAGAGTCATTGCACTGTGTTTGCATGGGTCGCAATAGCTCGTGACCTGGGCCAGTAGCTGCAATTTGCTACAACCCGTTCGACGCCGCTTACTTCCTGCAAAACAGCCCAGTAATCTTTCACTTTTATATCGATGTGAAAGAACTGTCATCACAATCAAGCGTCATAGGAAATAAGACAATGGCTGAGCGTCAGAACGGTACCGTCAAGTGGTTCAATGACGAAAAAGGTTACGGCTTCATCACCCCCGAGAGCGGTCCAGACCTGTTCGTACACTTCCGCGCCATCGAAGGCAACGGCTTCAAGAGCCTGAAAGAAGGCCAGAAGGTCACCTTCGAAGCCGTCCAAGGCCAGAAAGGCCTGCAGGCAGACAAGGTTCAACCTGTCTAAGCCATGCGACAAAAAGCCCCTGCCAAGTGCAGGGGCTTTTTTTTGCCCGTAGAATGGCGGCTTCGTCATTCGGAGCTGTCCCGCATGTCCAAGCCTTTGCTCACACCCCAGGGGGACTTTCCACCGGTCGGCCTGGGCCGCCGCCTGGCGGCGATGTTCTACGACTTTCTGCTGTGCACCGCGCTGCTGATCGTGACCGGCGGCGTGTACAAGATGATCCAGATCGCCATCGTCGGCGAAGAGCGCCTGCGCCAGCTGAGCGATGCCGGCGCCCTGGACCAGGACCCGCTGTTCGCCACCCTCATGCTGTTCGTGCTGTTCGGTTTCTTTGCCAAGTTCTGGACCCACGGCGGCCAGACCCTGGGCATGCAGGTATGGGGCGTGCGGGTGCAGAACGCCGATGGCAGCGCCATCAGCCTGTGGCAGGCGCTGCTGCGTTTCGTGGTGTCGATTGCCTCGTGGCTGTGCCTGGGGCTGGGGTTCATCTGGTCGCTGTTCGACAAGCGCAAGCGCAGCTGGCATGACATGTATTCCGAGACGCAGTTGGTGCGGTTGCCCAAGCGCAAGAAGTGACAGAAAACGTCACCGCGTGGGAGCGGGCTTGCCCCTCGATGGTCTTCTCACCGCCATCGCGGGGCAAGCCCGCTCCCACGCCAGCCCACACAACGCCCACAAAAAAGCCGACCCTGAGGTCGGCTTTTTTTGCGGTTCAGGCCATCAACCGGCCCGGCGCAACAACCACACACCGGCCAGCGCACAGATGCCGGCCGGTAGCAGCACCGCCAGCAGCGGCGGGAAGCCGAACACCTGGCTCGAAGGGCCCAGCAGGTCGCCGGCGATGCGGAACACGAAGCCCACCAGCACACCGGTGAACACACGCTGGCCGAGGGTGACCGAACGCAGTGGGCCGAAGATGAACGAGATCGCCATCAGCACCAGCGCAGCAGTCACTGCCGGTTGCAGCACCTTGGTCCAGAACGCCAGCCAGTAGCGGGCGTTGTTCAGGCCCTGGTCGGCCAGGTAGTGGATGTAGTCCCACAGCCCGGTGATCGACAGCGACTCCGGCGCCAGCACCACGGTGTTGAGCAGCTCGGGGGTGACCGACACATCCCACGGCTCTTCTGCCGCCTTGACCACTTCGGTGTGGTCACCGCGGAAGTGGGTGGTGGCAACGTCGCTCAGCACCCACTGGTTGTCGCGGTACTGAGCCTTGCGGGCGAAGCTGGACGAAGCGATCTGGCGCTTGTCGTCGAAACGGTAGCGGGTCACGCCCAGCAGCAGGCCGTTGGGCTGCACCGAGTTGATGTGCACGAACTCCTCGCCCTGGCGGTGCCACATGCCGCGCTTGGAGCTTTGCGCCTCGCCGCCGCCCTGGGCCAACGAGCGGTCGGCCTGGGCCTTGTTCTCGGTGACGGGAGCGACGTATTCGCCAATCAGCAAGCCCACCAGCATCAGCACCAGCATGGGCTTCATCACCGCCCAGACGATGCGGCCGATGGATACGCCAGCGGCGCGCATGATGGTCAGCTCGCTGCTGCTGGCCAGGCTGCCCAGACCGATCAGGCAGCCGATCAGTGCGGCCATCGGCAGCATGTCGTACAGCCGGCGCGGCGCGGTGAGCGCCACATAGATACCGGCGTCGAGCACGCTGTAGGTGTTGCTCAGGTCGCCCATCTCGTCGATGAAGGCGAACAGCGAAGCCAGGCCGAGGATGATGCCCAGCACCGCGAGAATGGCCAGCAGCACGCTCTGGCCGATGTAACGGTCGAGCTTAGCCATGGGCCACCTCCGCACGGCGCGCCGCACGCTTGAGGCGCATCGGCTCCCAATACATCAGGGCCAGGCCGATCAGCAGGAACAGGGCGTGAACCCACCACATGCCCAGGGCGATGGGCAACTTGCCCTTCTCCAGGGCGCCGCGCACGGAAATCAGCATCGTCAGGTAAGCCATGTACAGAAGAATCGCCGGCAGCAGCTTGAGGAAGCGGCCCTGGCGCGGGTTGACCCGCGACAGCGGTACCGCCAGCAGGGTCACGATGAACACCAGCAGCGGCAGCGACAGGCGCCACTGCAACTCGGCACGCTCACGCACGCCTTTGTGGCCGAACAGCTGCGAGGTGGGGATGGCCTCGCGCTCGGTCACTTCTTCGCTGACCTCGGGCTTGGGCAGCAGTACGCCATAGGTGTCGTACTTGATGGCGCGGTAGTCGGCCTGGCCAGGGTTACCGTCATAGCGGTAGCCGTTTTCCAGTACCAGGTAGCGGTTGCCGTCGGCCTGGACTTCCTGGTGGCCCTTCTCGGCCACCAGCACCGACGGGGCGCGGTCCTTGGTCTTGTCCTGGTTGAAGCGTTTCTCGGAAATGAACACCCCGGCCAGGTTGACCCGGTCGTCCGAGAGCTGCTCGGTGTAGGTGACTCGCGAACCGTCGCGCAGGGTCTGGAAACGCCCCGGCACCAAGGTGTCGAACTCGGTCAGTGCATCCTGCTGGGCGATGATCTTCTGCACCTGGGCAACCCCTTGCGGGGCCAGGCTCAGGCTCAGCCAGGCTACCAGCAGGGCGACCAGCGCGGCGGGTGCCAGGGTCATGGCCAGCAGGCGCTGCTGGCTCATGCCGGTGGCCGAGAGCACGGTCATCTCGCTTTCGAGATAAAGCCGGCCATAGGCGAGCAGAATGCCGAGGAACAGGCCCAGCGGCAAAATCAGTTGCAGGAAGCCCGGCAGGCGAAAGCCCATGATCAGGAACAACACACCCGGATCGAGCACGCCCTGGGCCGCCTGGGCCAGGTATTTGATGAAGCGCCCGCTCATGATGATGACCAGCAGCACAGCGCTGACGGCACTCAAGGTCACGAGGACCTCGCGGGACAGATAACGGAAGACGATCAAACCAGACACTCCTGGGTTGTCAGGGGCACACAGCCATACGAACGATTCGAAAAGCCAGGACCAATGCCGGTTCGCCAAGGCGAACCTCCATGGAAAGTGCGCGCATTATCCTGTGATTGACCGCGCCTGTCACTTGGCCACGCATGACGCTGCATGTCGGGGTTGTCATCTTGGATCCCGCAGGCTCAAACTGGCAGCTTTTCCGCTGGCCGCAAAGGCGGCCTAACCGGTATTCCGAGCGCCTGCAACAGACAGCGCCAACCCACAGATCATTCGGGGAACCCTGACATGGAACTGGTTGTAAAAAGCGTAGCCGCTGCATCCGTAAAAACCGCCACCCTGGTGATCCCGGTGGGTGAAGGGCGCAAGCTCGGCAACGTTGCCAAGGCCGTCGACCTGGCCTGCGAAGGCGCCATCAGCGCCCTGCTCAAGCGCGGCGACCTGGCCGGCAAGCCGGGCCAGACCCTGCTGCTGCACAGCCTGCCGGGGCTCAAGGCCGAGCGCGTGCTGCTGGTGGGCAGCGGCAAGGACGAAGCCCTGGGCGACCGCGCCTGGCGCAAGCTGGTGGCCAGCGCTGCCGGCGTGCTCAAGGGCCTGGGCGGCACTGACGCCGTGCTGGCCCTGGACGACCTGGCGGTCAGCGCCCGTGACGGCCACTACGGCAAGTACCGCCTGCTGGCCGAGACCCTGCTCGACGGCGCCTACGTGTTCGACCGTTTCAAGAGCAAGAAGGCCGAGCCGCGCGCCCTGAAAAAAATCACCCTGCTGGCCGACAAGGCCGGCCAGGCCGAGGTGGAGCGCGCCGTCAAGCACGCCACCGCCATCGCCAACGGCATGGCCTACACCCGCGACCTGGGCAACCTGCCGCCGAACATCTGCCACCCAAGCTTCCTCGCCGAGCAGGCCAAGGACCTGGGCAAGGCGCATAAAGGCCTGAAGGTCGAAGTGCTGGACGAGAAGAAGATCAAGGACCTGGGCATGGGCGCGTTCTACGCCGTCGGCCAGGGCAGCGACCAGCCGCCACGCCTGATCGTGCTCAACTACCAGGGCGGTAAAAAGGCCGACAAGCCGTTCGTGCTGGTGGGCAAGGGCATCACCTTCGACACCGGCGGCATCAGCCTCAAGCCTGGCGCCGGCATGGACGAAATGAAGTACGACATGTGCGGCGCCGCCAGCGTGTTCGGCACTCTCAAAGCGGTGCTCGAGCTGCAACTGCCGATCAACCTGGTGTGCCTGCTGGCCTGTGCCGAAAACATGCCGAGCGGCGGCGCCACCCGCCCGGGCGACATCGTCACCACCATGAGCGGGCAGACCGTCGAGATCCTCAACACCGACGCCGAAGGCCGCCTGGTGCTGTGCGACACCCTCACCTACGCCGAACGCTTCAAGCCCCAGGCGGTGATCGACCTGGCCACCCTGACCGGCGCCTGCATCGTCGCCCTGGGCAGCCACACCTCGGGCCTGATGGGCAACAACGACGAACTGGTCGGCCAACTGCTGGACGCCGGCAAGCGCGCCGACGACCGCGCCTGGCAACTGCCGCTGTTCGACGAGTACCAGGAGCAACTGGACAGCCCGTTCGCCGACATCGCCAACATCGGCGGCCCGAAGGCCGGCACCATCACCGCGGGCTGCTTCCTGTCGCGCTTCGCCAAGGCCTACAACTGGGCACACCTGGACATCGCCGGTACCGCCTGGATCAGCGGTGGCAAGGACAAGGGCGCCTCGGGCCGCCCGGTGCCGCTGCTCACCCAGTACCTGCTGGACCGCGCCGGCGCCTGATGGCGCACAGCCGGTGGCGCCCAGGCGCCGCCGGCTGGCGAATTGAACGATGAGCAAAGTCGACTTTTACATCCTGCCCACCGACGCGCTGTCGGCGCGGCTGGATTTTGCCTGCAAGCTGTGCGAGAAAGCCTGGCGCCTCGGCCACCGGGTCTACCTGCATTGCCAGGACGAAGCGCAACGCCTGGAGCTGGACGAACGCCTGTGGCGCTTCAAGGGCGAGGCCTTCGTGCCCCACGACCATCACGAGCAGCACAGCGACGCCAGCGTGGCGCTGGGCATTGGCGATGAGGCCGGCAGCCACCGCGACCTGCTGATCAACCTGGGCGGCGGTGTGCCCGGGTTCGTCGGGCAGTTCGAGCGGGTCGCCGAAATCGTCGTCGAGGAGCCCGGCATTCGCCAGGCGGCCCGCGAGCGATTCCGTTTCTACCGAGAACAGGGCTATGCTCTGCAAGATCACCGCTTACAACGACTGTAGAAGACGATGGACAAGCAGCTGACCTCCCTCACCCATAATGCCCACCTGCTCGACGACCTTGAGTCGATTCGCGAGCTGCTGGGCGACGCCAACCTGCAACCGCCGCTGCTCACCGAAACGGTGGAGCAGATCCCGCTGTTGCTCGACGAGCCGGCCGGCAACGATACCCCGCCACCGGTCGCCGAAGCCGCGCCCGCCGCCCCCGAAGAAGATGCCCAGACCCGCCGCCAGGACACCCTGCTGCACCTGGACGCCGAGCTGCGCGCCGCGGCGCAGTTGATCATGCAGGACGTGATCAACGACTTCACCCCGCATATCGAGACCGAGATCAAGCGCCGCCTCGACGCGCGGCTCGATCGCTTGCTCAAGCGTTCCGAGTAGTCTGCGTCTTCCTGCACCGGCCTCTTCGCGGGCAAGCCCGCTCCCACAGGTACGGCGTCGTTCTTGAGGGCGACGCCGTACCTGTGGGAGCGGGCTTGCCCGCGAAGAAGCCCACGCGGTGCAATGTCACTACACCGTGTCCCCTGCGCCCTCCCCGTTGTATACTTCCCGGCTTTCCCGAACAAATGCCATAGGGTCCCGCCGCGCATGGACAAGACCTACCAGCCGCACGCCATCGAAACTTCCTGGTACAACACCTGGGAGTCCGAGAACTATTTCGCCCCGCAAGGTGCTGGTGACTCGTACACCATCATGATCCCGCCGCCGAACGTCACCGGCAGCCTGCACATGGGCCACGGTTTCAACAACGCGATCATGGACGCCCTGATTCGTTTTCGCCGCATGCAGGGCCGTGACACCCTGTGGCAGCCAGGCACCGACCACGCCGGTATCGCCACGCAAATGCTGGTGGAGCGCCAGCTCGAAGCCAAAGGCCAGAACCGCCACGACCTGGGTCGTGAGAAGTTCCTCGAGAAGGTCTGGGAGTGGAAGGACCAGTCCGGCGGCAACATCAGCCGGCAGATCCGCCGCCTGGGCTCGTCGGTGGACTGGAGCCGCGAGCGCTTCACCATGGACGACGGCCTGTCCGAAGCGGTCAAGGAAGCCTTCGTGCGCCTGCACGAGGACGGCCTGATCTACCGCGGCAAGCGTCTGGTCAACTGGGACACCAAGCTGCACACGGCGATCTCCGACCTTGAAGTGGAAAACCACGACGAGAAGGGCCACCTGTGGAACCTGCGCTACCCGCTGGCCGATGGCGCCAAGACCGCCGAAGGCAAGGACCACCTGGTGGTTGCCACCACCCGTCCGGAAACCCTGCTGGGTGATGCCGCCGTCGCCGTCAACCCCAACGACGAGCGCTACCAGGCGCTGATCGGCAAGTTCGTCGAGCTGCCGCTGGTCGGCCGCCGCATCCCGATCATCGCCGACGACTACTGCGACCCGGAGTTCGGCACCGGCTGCGTGAAGATCACCCCGGCCCACGACTTCAACGACTACGAAGTCGGCAAGCGCCACAACCTGCCGCTGCTCAACATCTTCGACAAGAACGCCCTGGTGCTGCCCGCCGCCCAGGCCTTCAACCTCGACGGCAGCGTCAACGAGCAGTTCGACACCAGCCTGCCCGCCCAGTACGCCGGCCTCGACCGCTTCGTCGCACGCAAGCAGATCGTTGCCGACCTGGACGCCCAGGGCCTGCTGGTGAGCATCGACGACCACGCCCTGAAGGTGCCGAAAGGCGACCGTTCGGGCACCGTCATCGAGCCGTGGCTGACCGACCAGTGGTACGTCTCCACCAAGCCGCTGGCCGAGCCTGCCATCGAAGCCGTGGAAGACGGCCGCATCCAGTTCGTACCTAAACAGTACGAGAACATGTACTTCTCGTGGATGCGCGACATCCAGGACTGGTGCATCAGCCGTCAGCTGTGGTGGGGCCACCGCATCCCGGCCTGGTACGACGAGGCCGGCCAGGTCTATGTGGGCCGCAACGAGGAAGAAGTGCGCAGCAAGCACAACCTCGGCGCCGACATCAAGCTGCGCCAGGACGACGACGTGCTCGACACCTGGTTCAGCTCGGGCCTGTGGACCTTCTCGACCCTCGGCTGGCCTGAGCAGACCGAGTTCCTGAAGAAATTCCACAGCACCGACGTGCTGGTGACCGGCTTCGACATCATCTTCTTCTGGGTTGCGCGCATGATCATGCTGACCATGCACCTGATCAAGAACGAGGACGGCACCCCGCAGGTTCCGTTCAAGACCGTGTACGTGCACGGCCTGGTCCGTGACGGCCAGGGCCAGAAGATGTCCAAGTCCAAGGGCAACGTGCTTGACCCGCTGGACATCGTCGACGGCATCACCCTCGACGCCCTGCTGGAAAAACGCACCAGCGGCATGATGCAGCCCAAGCTTGCCGAGAAAATCGCCAAGCAGACCAAGGCCGAATTCCCCGAAGGCATCGCCAGCTACGGCACTGACGCGCTGCGCTTCACCTTCTGCTCGCTGGCCTCCACCGGCCGCGACATCAAGTTCGACATGGGCCGCGTCGAAGGCTACCGCAACTTCTGCAACAAGATCTGGAACGCCGCGCGCTACGTGCTGGACAAGGGCGAGGACTGCGGCCAGAACGGCGAGGCCTACGAGCTGTCGCTGGCTGATCGCTGGATCATCTCGCAGCTGCAGCGCACCGAAGCCGAAGTGACCCGCCAGCTCGAGCAGTTCCGCTTCGACCTGGCCAGCCAGGCGCTGTACGAGTTCATCTGGAACCAGTACTGCGACTGGTACCTGGAGCTGTCCAAGCCGGTACTGTGGGACGAGAACGCCCCGGTCGAGCGCGCCCGTGGCACCCGTCGCACCCTGGTGCGCGTGCTCGAAGTGGCGCTGCGCCTGGCCCACCCGTTCATGCCGTTCATCACCGAAGAAATCTGGCAGCGCATCGCGCCGCTGGCCGGTATCGAAGGCAAGACCATCATGCTGCAGGCCTGGCCTGTGGCGAACGAAAGCCGCATCGACGCCGCCGCCGAAGGCGACATCGAGTGGCTGAAAGAGTTGATGGTCGGCCTGCGCAACATCCGCGCCGAGATGAACATCGGCCCGGGCAAGCCGCTGCCGCTGTTCCTGAAAAACGCCAACGCCGACGACCAACGCCGCCTGCAGGAAAACGAAGCGCTGCTGAAGAAGCTGGCCAAGGTCGAGTCGTTCACCGTACTGGGTGAGCAGGACGAAGCACCGCTGTCGGCCACCGCGCTGGTGGGTGACCTGCAAGTGCTGGTGCCGATGGCCGGCCTGATCGACAAGGATGCGGAAATGGCTCGCCTGAACAAGGAAATTCAGCGCCTGCAGGGTGAAGTGCAGCGGGTGGGCGGCAAGCTGTCCAACGCCGCCTTCGTCGACAAGGCGCCGCCTGCGGTGATCGAGAAGGAACGCGCCAAGCTGGCCGAGTCCGAACAGGCCCTGGCCAACTTCACCGAGCAGCATGCGCGGATTGCTGCGCTGTAACAATCTGATAGACCGTTGGGGCCGCTTTGCGGCCCTTTCGCGACACAAGGCCGCTCCTACAGGGACGGCGCCGGTTTGAAGGGCGCCGCTATCCTGTAGGAGCGGCCTTGTGTCGCGAAAGGGCTGCAAAGCAGCCCCAAGGCCTGCAACACCGGATCCGACCATGACTGACAAACCCACCCTGCACCCGCGCAACCGCCACCAGGGCCGCTACGACTTCCCGGCGCTGATCAAGGCCCACCCGGACCTGGCCCGCTTCACCATCACCAACCCCCACGGTAAACCCAGCATCGACTTCGCCAACCCCGAAGCCGTGCGGGTGTTCAACCGGGCGCTGCTCAAGGCCCAGTACGGCATCCAGCACTGGGACATCCCCGCCGACTACCTGTGCCCGCCGATTCCGGGGCGCGCCGACTACATCCACGTTGCCGCCGACTTGCTGGCCGAAGACAACGGCGGTGAAGTACCGCGCGGCGCCCAGGTGCGCGCCCTGGACATCGGCGTAGGCGCCAACTGCATCTACCCCCTGCTGGGCCACAGCGATTACCGCTGGCGCTTCACCGGCTCCGACATCGACCCGGTGGCCCTGGCCTCGGCCAAGGCCATCGTGCAGGCCAACCAACTGGACAAGGCCATCGGCCTGCGTCTGCAAGCCGAGCGCAAGCACATCCTCAGCGGCCTGCTGCAGGAGGGTGAACGTTACGCGGTGACCCTGTGCAACCCGCCCTTCCATGCCTCGCGTGAAGAAGCCACCCGTGGCAGCCAGCGCAAGTGGAAGAACCTCGGTAAGCAGGACCCCAAACGCAAGCTGCCGGTGCTTAACTTTGGCGGGCAGAACAACGAGCTGTGGTGCGAGGGCGGCGAGATCCGCTTCGTGACGCAACTGGTCGGTGAAAGCGTGCAGTACGCAGCCCAGGTGCTGTGGTTTACCAGCCTGGTGTCCAAGGCCAGCAACCTGCCGGGCATTGAGGCTGCACTGAAGAAAGCCGGGGTGAAGGCTGTGCGCATCGTCGAGATGGGCCAGGGGCAGAAGCAGAGCCGCATGGTGGCTTGGAGCTTCCATGACGATGAGGCGCGCAAGGCCTGGCTGGCCAGATAACAATCCGAACGTTCGCGCAGCCCCCGGTAGGAGCGGCCTTGTGTCGCGAAAGGGCTGCGAAGCAGCCCCAACGATATGTGCAATGACGCACTTCCTGGGGCCGCTACGCGCCCCATTCGCGACACAAGGCCGCTCCTACAGGGATCGCGGGCGGCAGAAACACAGGCACAAAAAAACCGCGCCCGGGCAAGCCGGGCGCGGTTTCGTCAACGCCTCAACAATTACTTGTTGATGGAGTCGCTCAGGGACTTGGCCGGAACGAACTTGACGACTTTCTTGGCAGCGATTTCGATGGCAGCGCCAGTCGAAGGGTTGCGGCCGGTACGGGCAGGACGCTCGGAGACTTTCAGTTTGCCGATGCCTGGCAGGGTGATTTCGGCGCCGTTTTCCAGTTGGTCAGCGACGATCTGGCCCAGTTGCTCCAGGGCAGCGCGCGCGGTGGTTTTTGGCGCGTCGATCGATTCAGCGATATCGGCAATCAGTTGGTCTTTGGTCAGTGCCATGGTGGTGTTCCTTCCCTATCAAATCAGAGGTTGTGCAGCGTGCTTGGTCGGTGGTCGGGCCAGCCCGGGGACAATCCAGAGGCCGCGTCGATCGCGTATGTAGATACACAAATCGGCGTTTGGTTCGACACCCCGCAAGCAAGCTGCCAGCAATGCGCCACACAGGGGGCGCAAGACCGCGCAAAGCTACCACATGAATCGATAAATATCCGCTGTCGACATTGATTTTGTGCAGGTTTTTCGGGGGTTTGCGGAAAAAAACCGGCAAATCGTACAAAAAACAAGCAACCGCCATTTACGCCAACATCTGGCCACTGCACCACCCCCGCCCTGGGGTAAACTGGGCGCCTTTTGCAGCGCGGTGCCGCACCGCCCAACAGACCGAGAATTCCATGCCCATCCGTCATTGCATCGTTCACCTGATCGACAAGAAGCCCGATGGCAGCCCCGCCGTGCTGCACGCCCGCGACAGCGAGCTGGCAGCCTCCGACGCCATCGAAAACCTGCTGGCCGACCTCAACGACAGCTACAACGCCAAGCAAGGCAAGGCCTGGGGTTTCTTCCACGGTGAATCCGGCGCCTACCCGTTCAGCGGCTGGCTCAAGCAGTACCTGGACACCGAACAGGACTTCACCGCGTTCAGCCGCACCGCCGTCGAGCACCTGCAAAAGCTGATGGAAGAATCCAACCTGTCCACCGGCGGTCACGTGCTGTTCGCCCACTACCAGCAAGGCATGACCGAGTACCTGGCCATCGCCCTGCTGCACCACAGCGAAGGCGTGGCGGTGAACGCCGAGCTGGACGTGACGCCGTCGCGCCACCTGGACCTCGGCCAACTGCACCTGGCGGCGCGGGTCAACCTGTCGGAATGGAAGAACAACCAGGCTTCGAAGCAGTACATCTCGTTCATCAAAGGCAAGAACGGCAAGAAGGTCTCGGACTACTTCCGCGACTTCATCGGCTGCCAGGAGGGCGTCGACGGCCCGGGTGAAACCCGTACCCTGCTCAAGGCCTTCAGCGACTTCGTGGAAAAAGAGGACCTGCCGGAAGAGTCCGCCCGCGAAAAGACCCAGACCCTGGTCGACTACGCCACCACCCAGACCAAGCTGGGCGAGCCGATGGCGCTCGAGGAGCTCTCCAGCCTGATCGACGAAGACCGCCCGCAGGCATTCTTCGATCACATCCGCAACAGCGACTACGGGCTGTCGCCGGAGATCCCGGCAGACAAACGCACCCTAAACCAGTTCCGCCGCTTCACCGGCCGTGCCGAAGGCTTGTCGATCAGCTTCGAGGCGCATTTGCTGGGCTCGAAGATCGAGTATGACGAAGAGGCCGGGACGCTGGTGATCAAGGGGCTTCCGACGCAACTGATCGACCAGCTCAAGCGCCGCAAGGACTGAGACGAGCAGCCTGGCTGCGCATACTTTGTGGGAGCAACTGTCTTGTACTGCCTGAACCGGCCTCATCGCCGGCAAGCCGGCTCCTACAGGTACAGCACTGACCTGAAGCTTATGCAATCCCTGTGGGAGCGGGTTTACCCGCGAAGCCGGCAACACGGTGTATGGCACCGGCTATGCCGGTGTTCGCGGGTAAACCCGCTCCCACAGGCTTCACCTGCGCTGTAGCGGTAGGAGCCGGCTTGCCGGCGATAGGGCCGCAGCAGGCAGCACAAGACAGCTCCTCAGAAGCGCCGATCAATCACCAGGTTCAAATTTCGCAATAGGAAGCCACCAACGCCTCCTTGGCCTTCTTGCGCAACTTTTTCACCAGCCGCTCCTGGCGCAGCGCTTCACCCTTGTCGGGCCACTGCTCCACATACACCAGCGCCTGCGCCGGGCTGGTCTTGAAGTAGCGCGCACCCTGCCCCTTCTGGTGCTTGATGAAGCGCCGCTGCGGGTCGTCGCTGATGCCGCAGTACAGCGAGCCATTGGCGGCGCGCACCAGGTAGACGTACCAGGGCTTGCACTCGGCGGGTGGTGGAGTTTCGCTCACGGTTCGGTTCGATACAGCTGAAGGTGGCGCAAGCTTACCCGCTCAGCGGCCCTGCTGGAATGCGCGCAGGCCCTTGAACGCTTGCTGGCGCACCTTGTTCTGCAGCATTGGCGACCAGCCCAGCAGCACACCAGGGGTGCCCAGCGCCTGCCGCGCCCAGCGCCACAGGTCGAAGGTGTCGTCATGCTGGCAGATCAGCCCGTCGCGGATCACGAAGCGCGCCTGGATGTCATTGACCACCACCCGGCCGGTCTGGCTGAACAGGTAGGTTGCCACCCAGTGCGCCGCGCCGCCGCGCTCGTCACTGCGCACGTTGTCGAAGGTCAGGGTGAAGTCCTTGGCGCGCGAGGTGAGCATGCGCCACATGTCCTTGGCGTCATCGCCGCGCAGGGTGCCGAACACCGGGTCGCTGAACGCAATGTCGTCGCTGTAGCAGGCCGCCATGGCCTCGGCGTCCAGGCGTTGGAAAGCCTCGTAGAAACGGGTGATCAAGGCGCTGTTGGCGTCGCTCATGGGCAGGTCCTGTGCTAGGGGCGAAAGGCGCACGATAGCCTGTGGCCACTTATGGCGCCATATCCATCAGCGTCATGAATGATCGCTTGGCCCGTGGGCCGGGCTATTTCCAGGACGACGCTGCGTGGGAACGGGCTTGCCCCGCGATACCGGCGAAGCCGGTGCCAGCCACCGCGTCGCCTGTTTCGCGGCTGAAGCCCCACAGGTCCAGCGCTTGGTTTGGACTTCGCACGATCCTGTAGGAGCCGGCTTGCCGGCGATCACCGGCACAGCCGGTGCCAGCATTCGCCTGTGCCGGCCCTATCGCCGGCAAGCCGGCTCCTACAAGGGGCGCGCTAGATCTTGGAAATTGAACAAGACAGTTGCTACCACAGGCACAGCGCTTCATTCAGAGTTTGCGCAGCCCTGTGGGAGCGGGTTTACCCGCGAAGCAGGCAGTGCGGTGGATGGCACGGGCTTCGCCCGTGTTCGCGGTGGTCCGGCACCCCGGCAAGCCCGCTCCCACAGGTACCGTGCCGTATCTGGAATCTCGGCTTGCCGCGCCTCACACCTTCTCGCTGCTCACCTGCACATGCAGCGCCCGCCCGGCCCCCAGGCCGAACACGATGGCGCCCACGCCGAGCACGGCGAAAATCCAGCCCACGGCATTCCAGCCGCCGGTCAGGTCATGCACCAGACCCACCGCGAACGGCCCCATCGATGCCAGCGTATAGCCCACGCCCTGGGCCATGCTCGACAGGTTGGCGGCCACGTGGGCGTCTTTGGAGCGCAGCACGATCAGGGTCAGCGCCAGGGCGAAGGTACCGCCCTGCCCCAGGCCCAGCAGCACCGCCCAGCCCCACAGCCCGTCGATGGGCGCATACAGGCAGCCGAACAGCCCGGCCAGGGTGACCAGCATCACCACCACGATGGCCAGGCGCTGGTCCCTGCCGCGGGTGGCCAGCCATGGCGCACCCAGCGAGCTGACCAGTTGCACGATCACCGACCCGGACAGCACCAGCCCGGCCTCGGTGGGGCTCAGCCCGCGGCCAATGAGGATCGACGGCAACCAGCCGAACACGATGTAGGCCAGCGACGATTGCAAGCCCATGTACAGGGTCACCTGCCAGGCCAGCGGGTCGCGCCACAGCCCCCGCACGCGGTAGGCGGCCTTGTGCAGGCCGTGCCCCTGGCGCGCCTGGGGCAACCAGACCAGCATCGCCAGCAACGCCGGCACCATCCAGAAGCCCAGCCCCAGCGCCCAGTTGCCGTCGAAGTGGCTGGCCAGCGGCACGGTGGCGCCGGCAGCCATGGCCGCACCCAGGCACAGGGCCATGGTGTAGACGCCGGTCAGCGTGCCGGCGTGCTGCGGGAAATCACGTTTGACGATACCGGGCAGCAGCACGCCGATGATGCCGATGCTGGCACCGGCCATGAGGCTGCCGAGGAAGATGCCGGCCACCCCGAACGCACTGCGTACCAGGATGCCCAAGGCCAAGGTCACGAGGATGCCGAGGATCACCCGTTCGCTGCCGAACCTGCGCGCCAGGATTGGCGCCAGCGGCGCGAACAGCCCCAGGCACAGCACCGGCAAGGTGGTCAGCAGCCCGGCTTCGGAGGCGTTGAGCCCAAGCCCCGCGGACACCTGCCCGAGCACCGGCGCCATGCTCGACAGCGCCGGGCGCAGGTTCAGCGCCACCAGCACCAGGCCCAGCAACAGCAGCCAGGGCCGCTGCAGCAGTACCGGCTGCTGCTGAACTTGTTCATCGTCGGCCTCGGCATCGATGAGCAGTTCATCGAGTTCGCGGTTTGCTTGATCACTCATGGGGGCAGTTCCAGTCAGGATTCGATGAGGGTCCGGCTGAGGCGCTTGGCACGCTGCGGATCGCGTTGTTCGAGGGCGTCGAGGATCTGCCCGTGCAGGTCGAAGGTGGCCTGGCAACGGGGGACGCTGGTCATGTTGTGTTGCAGGGCTGCGGCGACCACACCGGAGAAGTAGCGGTACAGCTCGCTGAGCGCGGGGTTGTGGGCGGCGTCCACCAGGCGTTGGTGGAACTGGATGTCGCAGGCGACATAGGCATCGACATCGCCGTGAAAGTGCTCGCCGCTTTGCAGCAGGGCCTGGCGCAGTTCGCGCAGGTCGTGCTCGGTGCAGCGCAGCGCGGCCAGGCCGATGGCTTCGGCTTCGAGGATATGGCGGGTTTCGCGGGCGTGCTCGACGGTGCAGCGGGCCATGGCCTGCACGGCTTGCAGCGGGTCCTGCACGGTGCGCAGGTAGCTGCCGTCGCCCTGGCGGACTTCCACCAGGCCGCTGAAGGCCAGCACGCGCATGGCTTCACGCACGGTGTTACGGCTGATGCCCAGGTCGCTGGCAAGCTCAGGTTCGGTGGGCAGGCGTTGGCCTACTTGCCAGGTGCCTTTGGCGATCTGGTCGCGGAGTTGGTCTACGGCTTGTTCGACCAGGGAGCGTTTGGTGAGTTGGGACATTGGGGGGTTGGCTTTTCGTCCAGTCATCGGATGAATTCAGGGGGTGGACGATAGCGGGTTGGTGGGGGGTGTGGCAAGGGGTTGGGTTCGGGTTCGGGTTCGGGTTCGGGTTCGGGTTCGGGTTCGGGTTCGGGTTCGGGTTCGGGTTCGGGTTCGGGGCTTTATGGTGATTGCTTTGGGAGATATATGCGCATTCATTGACGATGTTGGCTTTTCGTCACCTTTCCGCCCTTACGGCGGGTAACTTTTTGAAGGATCAAAAAGTCACCAAAAAATCCCTGCTCCCATCATCCGGCCCCCTAC
>NZ_JBJDNC010000015.1:0-132208 GCF_044900265.1 Pseudomonas sp. NPDC089406
ACTTTCACAGGCATAACTGGCCCGAAACAGATGTAGGAGCGGCCTTGTGTCGCGATGCGCCGCGCGGGCGGCGCTCGATCTGATAGGCGCTGCAAAGGTTGTGGCAGGCACCTGGTGGCCCTGACGCAAAAACCTTGAAAGGGATGGCCATAAGGGCGCAAAGGTGAATAAGCGTCACTACAAATAATGAATGCGCATAAAACTATCAAAACCAACCGTTTGACGCCCGAAGCCTAAACCTTCAAGGTCGCCCCCTCATGCCGAAAAAAACCAGCCCCCGGAGAGCCCCATGCATTTCGACCTGATCCAGACCCTGAGCCTGGCCGGCAAACGCACCGTGCCCAACGACGACCGCATCGGCTGCGCCAATAACCACGCCTGGGTCATCGACGGTGCCACCGACCTGGGCGAACCCGGCCTGCTCGGCGAACGCGGCGGCGCCGCGTGGCTGGCCAGCGCCGCCCAGCGCGCCTTCGCCAATGCGGCAGGCCCGCTGCAAGGCATCTGCGAACAGGTGTTCGAGCACCTCGCCCGCGACTATCAGCAGGACCGCCAGCGCGAACCGCTGGCACTGTGGGAGCTGCCCCGCGCCGCCTTCGCCGCCGTGGCCCTGGAAGGCGGGCAACTGGTCTGCGCGCACCTGGCTGACTGCGTGGTGCTGCACCGCAGCGCCAGCGGCATCGCCTTCCTCACCCCGGAACCGGACCGCGAGGCCGAACGCGCCGAAGCCGCAGCCCTGGGCCCCGGCACCGGTGCCCATGGCGTGCGCACACCGGCCGTGCTGGCCGACCGTCGCGCTGCGCGCGAGCGACCGCGCGCAGTGCTGGGGGTCGACCCGCAACAGTCCCGCGCCGGCACCCTCTACAGCTGCGCGCCCGTGGCCCGGGGCGATGACGTACTGCTGATGAGCGACGGCTTTGCCGCACTGTTCGACACCTACCAGGCCTACACCCCGGCAAGCTTCATCGAACGCTTGCTGGAGCACGGGCTCGACGACCTGGCGCGCACCCTGCGCGGCATCGAGCAGGACGACGCCGCCTGCCTGCGCTACCCGCGGTTCAAGATGAGCGACGACGCCTCGGCGATCTGGTTGCGGGTGGGGTGAGCTGGCGACGCAGGTTTATCGCGCGCTACACGATGAACTGTCATGCGGCCCGCTGCCGGCCTGGCGCGAAGCGCTCGCCGAAGCCATCGAGGCGTTGGCAATCGAGGAGGTCTACAGCTTTTTGCAAGCCCGTTGCGACAAGCACGACATGCCGCTGCATCCGTGGAAGAAAAGCCGCGAAGTGATCGGGGAGCAGGTCAAGGTCAGGCCCGTCTGCCAACTGTGGGCCCTGGTGACAACCGCGGTGAACAACGCCGTAACCTACGCCAGCAGGGCCGGCATCAGCAAAACGCAGGCTTCGAACACCCTGCCGAACAACCTGTTGCGCTATGAGCACTGGAACAGAAACAGCGTAAAGCGCCCGCGCTCGGGCCTGTGCAATGCACTCCACGGGCTGCTGCTCAAGCATGACGACCACGGCACCGAGCGCCAGCTCGCCGACTACCTGCAGGCCCTGCCGGGCTGCGTGGCGTACGCTTGCCCCGCCTGTGGCTCGCTGCGGGTGCACGTGCAGGCCCGGCCCGATGAGTTGGTGATCAACTGCAAGGACTGCATTGCAAGGTCGGTGCTGCCCGGTACCGACTGACTGCGCCCGCTTTCTAGGAAACGTCCTACAGCGAAAACGGAAAGCATGAACTCTGCAACGCCGCTGCTCCGACGCAAGATGAGGCTTCCGCTTACAGGCGGCCCATCATCGTCTGACAGACAAGGAAGCGTTTCATGACCATCCAGCAACTCCCGCCCTGCCTGCTCTGGGGTTACGGCATCAGCCTCGACAAACACACCATCAGCAGCACCCCCATCGGCCACAACGAACAGGGCTACATGCAGTTCGACACGGTACGCACCGCCATCGGCGAGGCAGTGTTCCAGCTCAAGTACCGCGATGATTTCAGCCAGGTCGAGATGCTCGCCCGGGCCGTGGTAGCCGCCCTGGCCGGACGGCGTTTCGATGTGGTGATGCCGATGCCGGCCAGCCGCCATCGGGACCGCCAGCCCGTACACGAAGTGGCGCGCCGGGTGGCGCAACTGATGGGCATTGCCTACCACGACCAGGTACTGGTCAAGACCTGGAGCACCGGCATGATGAAGGACCTCGACGGCTACCAGGCGCGGGTCAAGGCGCTGGCCGGTTGCTTCAGCGTCAACGACACCCTGCGTGGCCCCTGCGACGTGTTGCTGATCGACGACCTGTTCGACACCGGCGCCTCGCTGCAGGCTGCCTGTACCCCCCTGCGCGAATGCGCTAGCATCCGCAGCATTTCGGTCGTCACCCTGACACGGAGACACTAATGCAGCGGGTGTTCATCTCCGGCTCCATCACCCTCAAGCGCCTCGGCCCGCAGGTCGAGGCGCGGCTGGACAACATCCGCAGCTCGCAGCTGCAGGTGCTGGTTGGCGACGCCTCCGGTGTCGACAGCGCCGTGCAGCGCTACTTCAACAGCCATGGCTACAGCGCCGTGAGCCTGTACTGCAGCGGCCAGTCACCGCGCCACAACATCGGTGGCTGGCCACAGGTGAACGTGGTGCCGCCGGCCAACGCCAGAGGGCGCGCGCTGTACACGGCCAAAGACCTGCGCATGGCCGAGGACTGCGATTTCGGCCTGATGGTGTGGGACTGCAAGAGCCCCGGCACCTTGAGCAACGTCATCGAACTGTTGCGCCGCAACAAGAAGTCGGTGGTGTACCTGCAGCCCGCGGACGCCTTCCTCACCATCAGCGCGGCCGATGACCTGCACGCCCTGCTCGATCATATGGACCCGGTCGCACGGCAGGAGGCGGACAAGAAGATCGCCCTGTCGCAAAAACTGGCCCAGCTTGTTTCGCCCACCGATGACGGCGATGACCCACGCCAGTTGCAGGCGCAAATCGACCATCACCGCGCACGCATTGCCAGCCACCAGCAGCAGATTGACGAATTGCAGGCCAGGCTGGCCAAGCTGGCCCCGGTCGACGACCTGTTCCCCAACTGAACGCACCTGATACAGCGGGCTGGCATTGACCCGCACGTCGTACGCCCGTACGATTTATTCGTACACACGTACGACTAACCATCTGCGAGCGTTCCGATGCCACCTGCTGTCACCACCCGCTGGGCGCGCCATGCGCTCTACCTGTTGTTCCTGCTGCCCGGGCTGACCATGGCCAGTTGGGTCACCCGCACCCCGGCCCTGCGCGATGGCTTGCAGGCCTCCACCGAGCAGATGGGGATGATCCTGTTCGGTTTTTCGGCCGGTGCCATGTGCGGCATTCTTGGCGCCGGCAAGCTGGTCGGACGGTTTGGCGCCCACCAGGTCATGCGCTGGGGGCTGCTCGGGCTGTCGGCCGGGTTGCTGGTGCTGGCCGCTGGCAGTGAACTGAACAGCGCCCTGCTGGCCTTTGCCGGGCTGTTCGTCTACGGCATGGGCATGGGCGTTGCGGATATTGCGGTGAACATCGAGGGCGCGGCGGTAGAGCGCGAGATCAACCAGCCGATCATGACCACCCTGCATGGTTTCTTCAGCCTCGGCACCCTGGTGGGGGCGCTGGCGGGCATGGCCATGACGGCCCTGGCGATACCGCTGGCCCTACACCTGGGCGCTGCCGCGCTGTTGTCTGCGCTGGCGGTGGTGCTGCTGGCCGCGCAAGCGCCGCGTGCCAGCGAGCGCGCGACAGATGGGCAACCGGCGAGCGCGGACGGTGACTTCAGCTGGGCAGCACTGCTGAGCGACCGGCGCCTGTTGCTGATCGGCTTCGTGGTGCTGGCCATGGCCCTGGCCGAAGGCGCGGCGAACGACTGGTTGCCGCTGTTGATGATCGATGGCCATGGCTTCGCCGAGACCACCGGCACGCTGATCTACCTGGTGTTCACCGTCGGCATGACCCTGGGGCGCTTTGCCGGGGCGCCGGTGGTGCAGCGCTTTGGCCGCACGCTCACCTTGCGCGCCAGTGCGCTGGTGGGGGCGGCGAGCCTGGCCTTGGTGGTGTTCTGCGATGTGCAGTGGGTGGCGGCAGCCGCCGTGATGCTGTGGGGCATCGGGGCGTCGCTGGGCTTCCCGCTGGCGATCTCGGCGGCGGGCGAAAGCGGCGCGCACAGCGACCAGCGGGTGCGCCTGGCGGCGACTGCGGGGTACCTGGCGTTTCTGGTGGGGCCGCCGTTGCTGGGGTTCATTGGCGAGCATTACGGCCTGCGCCTGGCGATGCTGCCGGTATTGACGCTAGTGGCACTGGCGTTCGTGGTGGCCTCGGCGCTGCAGCAAGCGCCGCAACAAAGCAGCCCTGCGCGGCCCGTGTAGGAGCTGGCTTGCCAGCGATAGGGCCAGTCGCTTCAGCAGCAGGCCTGGCCTCATCGCCGGCAAGCCGGCTCCTACAGGGGGTGGCGGCTGGCCGATCAGTAACCCACCAATCAGTGCGACAGGGGATGGCGCCGGCCTGTCAGGACACGGCCCTGACCAACCGCAGAATCTCCTCCCGCCCCACCACCACATCACCCAGCGCATTGTGGATGGTGAAGCCTTCGATCAAGGCATCCACCGCCCGCGCTGCGCGCTCGTCGAAGTGGATCAGCAAGGCCTGGCGCGACAGCGCCATCCAGTCTTCCATCACGTAGCGGTATTCGGGCCTGCGCGACACGAAGGTGTACAGCTCGAAGATCAGCAGCATCTGCCCCGACGCCTTCCACAAGTCGCCGCAGATCAGGTCGGCCACCAGCTCCCGCGCATGCTCGATGTCGCGTGCCTCCTGCAACTGGCGCAGGTACAGGCCGGCAATGCCCTGGGTCATCTTGACGAAGGCCGCGGCGACGATCGCATCGATGCTGTCGAAGTGGTAGGTCATGGTGCCCGGCGATACCTTGGCCTCGCTGGCAATGCGCCGGTAGGTGGCGCACATCGCGCCCTCCTGCTGAATCACCCGCAGCGCGGCGTCGACGATGAGGTCCTTGATGTCGTGCTCAGGGGCTTGCTGTTTTTTCGGCCGGGCCATGGCGGTCTCGTTGCGCTGCGTCGGGCAGGAGCATACCAGCTCAATGCCGCCCGGGCCCCGGGCAAAAATGACGCCCCCATATGTACAGCACCGGGCCAGCGCTTTGCACGCCCCTGTGGGAGCGGGCTTGCCCGCGAAGCAGGCGACACGGTGGATGGCACCGGCTTTGCCGGTGTTCGCGGCTAAAGTTGCTTGCACACAGCCCTGCGATGGGCCACAGCCGTTGCCCCGTCACCGTTTGCTAGCTGACCGATAGGCCGCGCCGCGCTCGCGCTTGCCCACCGCCAGTACCAGCACGACCACGCGGTCATCTTCGACGCGATAGACCAGGCGGTAGCCTGAGGCTTTGAGCTTGATCTTGTAGTGGTCGGGCAACTCGCGCAGGGCATCTGCCGGCACCCTGGGCGTTACAAGGCGCTGCCTGAGTTTTTTCTTCGCTTGTTCACGGACGGTGTGGCCGAGCTTCTCCCACTCTTTCAAGGCAGAGGGCAGAAATTCGAGCTTATAGGTCATCCAGATCCACCGGCACGCCCTGCTCCCCCCCCCGGGACTTCACCAGTTCGGCCAGTTCGATGTCTTCCAGCCGCTCCATCATCGCCTCGTAGAGTTCGGCGGGCACCATGTACCCCATGACGCGATTATGGTTGAGCACCGCGATCGGCTGGCCCTGCGCACCGGCCATCACGGCTGTAGGATTCTTCTTTAATTCGGAAACGCTGACCGCGACGTCGGCGAAAATGTTCTGCATGATAGATCCTCAATTTGGATCGATATTTTGGTCATTATTAAGCACCCTTTCAAGCGCTCTCAATATCCAGTTCTTGCCTCCCGAACAAATCCCCTTGTACGGCCAGCGGCTTTTTCCGCTGCCCTTCCCTGCCCAGAATCGCCCTATGAGTGTTCTGCATGCCGCGCCTGTTGACCCTGCTTGAACGCGACCTTGCGTAAACGTAATGCCGGCGTCATGCCTGTGTTGGCTACTGCTCGCTAGCGTGATTGGCGAACCCATTACCTTTGGAGATCGCCATGCTACGCCTGACCCTGAGCGCCGCCCTGCTGGCGCTGTCCCTTTCGGCCCAGGCCACCGGTTTTACCGAACAACGCTCGCAGCAGTTGCTGGACGAACACCAGCAGGCGGTGGCGGCCTATGCCTCCGAGCGCGGCAAACCCGTGCCGCAGACCGTCGACTACCGCTACGGCATGCCCCTGGATGTCGCCCGGCTGGTGCGCCAGTCGGGTGACCCGCGCAGTTGCGAGGTGGTGCCGCGGCTGATGACCTTCGAAGACCGCCAGGGCACCTTGCGCACAGTGCGTTATGTGGTGCAGTCGCAGTGCATCAATAACAAGTAGGTGGCGGAGCCTGAATTTGCGAGGTTGGGGCCTGAGCCTGTTATTGCAGGCCAGGCCTCATCGCCGGCAAGCCGGTTCCTACAGGGGGCGAGTGTTGGGGCGGCGGGTGGTGGCCTGGTAGCCCAGGGCGAGCACGGCCAGCGCCAGCACCGCCAGCAGGCCTATCAGCTCGCGGCTGTAGCGCGCCACCCAGGCGGGCAGGCCAACCACTTCGCGGTACACCTGGATGTGCGCCGCGCCGTCGGCGTAGCGGATACCGATGCCGCCCTGGCGGATCTGCGAGTAGTCGGCGTCGAAGTACACCCAGACCTTGCTGGTGCCCGCAGGCTCGATGGCCGGGATCTCGACGCTGCTGGTGGAGGCCTGCACCAGGGTGTCGTTGCCGGCATCGTCACGCACCTGCACCAGGCCCTTGGCCGGCAGGCGGATGGTCACGGCCTTGACCGGCACCTGGCGGTGGTTGGTGAGCTCGATCAGCAGGCCGGTGCGGTGGTCCACCAGGCCGGCTTCGAAGGGCCGGGCGAACAGCTGCAGGTAAGGTGCCTGGGCCAGGTCCACCAGGCGGTCGACCTGGCCGTGGTCGAGCCCGCCGGCGCTGATGCCGCTGATGCGCGCATGCAGGCGTTCGTACTTGAGCAGTTCGTTGGCCTGGCTGATGCGTTCGTTGAACTGGCCCGGGTAGGTGAGGTGGGCGTAGGTGAGCCGCGCCTCGAGGTTGTCGTCCTCGCGCAGCACGGCGTAGAGCACGGCAGCGGTTGCCGCCACGACCAGCAGGCCTACGAGGGATTTACCGACTTTTTCCCAGCTCACCTTGGGGGTTCCTTGAATTGTGTATGCAATGGCTGGCAAAGGGTGCCAACAACCGCAGGCCAGGGCAAGCCTGTACCTGCTGCTTGCACACCGACCTGTAGGAACCGGCTTGCCGGCGATGGGGCCGAGCCTGCAATCACAAGTTGTGGCCCTTGGTCGCTGGCACGGACCCTATCGCCGGCAAGCCGGCTCCTACAGGGGGCTGTAGCCCCGGGCCAGCAGGCCGGGTACAGCTACCACCAGCATTGCGATACCTGACAGGGTCAGCAGGCTGAGCACGATGCGCCGGAACGCCGCCTCACTGATGCCCAGGTACACCCGCGTGCCCAGCAGCGTCGGCAGCAGCATCGCCAGGGCCACCACGGCGAACATCGGCAACAGCGAGACCGTCACCAGCCCGCTGCCGAGGTAAGTGAGCATGGTCACCGCCAGCATCGACAGGTTGAAGTTCTGGATCACCGCGCGTTGGGTGTCGCGCTCGAAGCCGCGCAAGGTGCACCAGAGCGTCGGCACGGTGCCGGTGAAGCCGCCGATGCCGCCCAGCACCCCGCCAACCATGCCCACCGCGCCATCGGCCAGGCGCCCGCCGCGCAGCCGCGGCAGGCGCGGCGCCAGCAGCATCAGCGGGCACCACACCACCAGCAGGGTGCCGAACACCGCCTTGAACCAGAGCATGTCCAGGTACGGCAGCACCCACACCCCCAACGGGATGCCCGCCAACCCGCCCAGCACGAACGGCCACAGCAGCCCCCAGCTGAACCCCCGGCGCACGCTGAACACGGCAATCAGCTGGCCGGTGAGGCTGCCGAACACGGTCAGCACCGCTGCCACCCGTGGCTCCAGCCCCCAGGCCCAGAACGACATGGCCACCATGCCGAAGGCAAAGCCGGAAAGCCCCTGTACGAAACCTGCGACGATGGCGCCGAGGGCGATGAGGTAGAGCGGGTCCATGGGGGCTCCTTGCGCGCTGAAGTGGGGGCAGCATTCCCCACCCAGGAGTGGGTGTCTATCCCCAGCTTTGCGGCCGGGCCCGAAACAGGCGCCGCTCACACCCCTGCAACACCTTGAAACATGTGCCTTCGCGCCATGTGCCGGTTGGCACAACCGTTGCTCCACACCTGAAACAGGGCACATCGCCACCCCTTTGGGTGGCTACAGATGCCAGGCTGCTCAACACGGGGCATACGGCAATGAAGAAACCAGCTGCATCATCCAGGCATGTATTCAGGTTGTCCTCCGTCACCGCGCTGCTGTTCAGCTTCGGGCTGGCCGGTGCCATTGCCGGGTCCCTCGATGACGTCAGCCAGCCGCCGCCCACCGACCCCTCGGCGTTCAGCGACCCACCCGCCGATGCCGCCGGGCAGGCGGCGGCGCTCAATGCGCTGGGCAGCATGCCCGAGGCCAACCAGGGCTCGCTGGAGCTGAGCAACGGGGTGTACGGCACCCGCGCCACGGTGGAGACCGACAACGTGCTGCCGCCGCTGCAGCAGACCTCGCGCCAGTACCCCACCAACGGCAAGCCCAGCCCGCTGTTCGGCGCCGAGCCGTTCACCCAGCAACTGCTGCTGTTCGAAGAATTCGGCCCGGAAAAACTCGACCCCGCCACCCCGCCGGGCGAGCTGACCTTCCCGCCGCCCATCCTTGGCCCGATGCCGGCCCAGGACCCCAACAGCGTGGCCCGCAGCAGCCCCGACGGCAACGCCCTGGAGGCGTTTCTCAAGCAGCCGGGGCTGACGCCGTTCCCGTCGCAGTACTCGAATGTGCTCGACCGCAACCCGTGGAAGGCGCAGATCGAGCTGTTTCTGAACCGCAACTCGGTAGGCTCGCCTGCCGAAGGCCGACCACCAGGAAAGGGCTGGTCGCACCAGCGCTGGAACGAGTTCTACCCGCAGGCCGCGTTCAAGACCGCGCAGGCCGGCGCACGCATCAACCAAGGCCTGCGCGACCGCAAGCAACTGCACAACTATGCCAAGGGTGAGTTCGGCCCGGGCGGGCTGTATTACCAGACCTCGGACATCCCCACCACGCTGGGCACCACCAAGGGCATCGACACGCGCTTCCACCCGAAAATGCCGCTGCAAAACCACAAGTCGCTGTGGACCTTCGACGGCACCTTCCCGGTCAAACTGCTGATGGTGCGCTACGGCCAGCCGGTGCTGATGCGCCACTACAACGCGCTGCCCATCGACCCGTCGGCCAACAACGGCTTTGGCCTGCACACCATCAGCACCCACGAGCACAACGGCCACTCGCCGGCCGAAAGCGACGGCTTTGCCAACGCGTACTTCTTCCCCGGCCAGTACTACGACTACCGCTGGCCGATCCAGCTGGCCGGCTACGACACCATCAACACCAACGCCCAGGACCCACGTGCAGCCTTCCCCTGCTCGCCCGGCGAAACCCTGTTCGTCAATGACGCAAGCCCGGGCCTGAAGACCTGCGAAAACGGCAGCATCAAGATACGCGGCGACTGGCGCGAAACCATGAGCACCCACTGGTTCCACGACCACATGCTCGATTTCACCGCGCAGAACGTCTACAAGGGCAACGCGGTGATGATGAACTACTACTCGGCCCTGGACCGCGGCAACGAGGCGCTGCAGGACGGCGTCAACCTGCGCTTCCCTAGCGGTTCGGCGATGCCCTGGGGCAACCGCGACTATGATGTGAACCTGCTGGTGGCCGACAAGGCCTGGGATGCCAATGGCCAGCTGTGGTTCAACCCGTTCAACACCAACGGTTTTCTGGGTGACCAGACCTTGGTGAACTGGCAGTACCAGCCGCGCCTGAAGGTGCGTGCACGCAGCTATCGCTTCCGCATTCTCAACGGCTCGGTGTCGCGCTACTACAAGATCGCCATCGTGCGTGAAGTGGCCGGCAACGGCGGCGAGTTCAAGGGGCCGGCCGGCTCCAACGTGTCGTACAACCGCGTGCCGTTCCACATGATTGCCAACGACGGCAACATCATGGAACACGCCGTGCCGTTCGACGGCAGCATGGACTTGAACGGCAACGGCGACCTGCAGGACAACAACGGCATCCTGCCGCTGCAGGGCATTGCCGAGCGCTACGACATCATCGTCAACTTCGCGAAAAACGGCATCAGCGTTGGCGACAAGATCTACTTCGTCAACATCGAGGAACACGAGACCGGCAAGGGCCCGGCGGGCTCCATCAAGCTGGCCGACGTGCTCTCGGGCGCCTACAAGCCGGTGATCAAGCAGACCAGCAAGGGCCCGGAATGGGACGGTGGCGACCCGGTGGTGGGCAAGTTCCTGCAGCTTGTGGTGCAGCCCTACAGCGGCCAGGACGTGAGCATGGACCCGGCGCTGTACGAGCCGGCCAAGCCTGGCAAGGCCGCAGGCCTTGCGATGATCCCGCTGACCATCAACCGTGACGGCGTCGCCGACAAGGCCAAACTCAAGGATGCGCGCCACCGCGAGTTCATCTTCGGCCGCTCGGACGGCACCGACGAGCAACCCTGGACCATCAAGACCGACGGCGGCTTTGGCTACAGCATGGACCCGCGGCGCATCAGCGCCGCCCCGCAGCTGGCCCAGGAGGCCACCGCCGGCGGCTTCAGCGGCGACGGCACGCTGGAGGTGTGGAAGATCAAGAACGGCGGCAACGGCTGGAGCCACCCGGTGCATGTGCACTTCGAGGAAGGGGTGGTCCTGAGCCGCGACGGCAAGGCGCCGCCGGAATGGGAAAAATGGGCGCGCAAGGACGTATACCGCATCGGCCCGGATGCCGACTCCTCGGAAGAGGTGGAAATGGCCATTCGCTTCCGCGAGTTCGCCGGCACCTACATGGAGCACTGCCACAACACCCAGCATGAAGACACCTCGATGCTGCTGCGCTGGGATATCGAGCACCCCGGGCAGTTCCAGCTGATGCCCACGCCGCTGCCAGGCTGGGATGGCGTGCAGTACGTCAACTCTGCCGCGCTGCCGACCTTCCGTACCAACAACACCGGCCCCGGCAATGCCGGCAACAACCCGCCCGTGGCGGTGAACGACAGCGCCGCCACCAGCGCCGGCAAGCCGATCGTGATCAGCGTGCTGGCCAACGACAGCGACCCGGACGGCGACCTGCCGCTGACCGTCAGCAGCCTGGCCCAGCCGGACTCCGGCCAGGGCACGGTGAGCAGCAACGGTACCCAGGTCACCTACACCCCGCCGGCCACGGTAGCCGCCGCGTTCACCGCGCGCTTCACCTACGCCGCCCGGGATGCCCGCAACCTGGAGTCGACCAACCCGGCCACGGTCAGTGTGGCGGTAGCGCCGGCACCAGTGGTGGATGTGATCAAGGTCAATAGCGCCAAGGTGACCAAGCGCAGCACCAACCGCTGGACCTGGGAAATCGAGGGCACCACCACGGTGGCTGCCGGCAACAGCATCCGGGTGAGCAGTACCACCACCACAGGGCCGATAGACCTGGGCCTGGCGACCCTGAGCGCGAGCGGTACCGCAGCCCGCTGGAAGCTGACCGTAACCACAGTGGGCGCAGGCCCGGCGCTGCCGGCCAAGGCCACCGTGCGTTCGGCACTGGGGCAGGCGGTGATTGTGCCGGTGACGGTGAAGTAAAGCCTGCAGCACGCCCTTGTAGGAGCCGGCTTGCCGGCGATGGGGCCTAAACCTGCGACACAAGGCTCGAAAGTGTGTCGCCGGTTTAGGCCCCATCGCCGGCAAGCCGGCTCCTACAAGGGATGGCCTGACGTTCAATGGAGGATTCGACCATGCTGCGCACCTGGCGCCTGCTGCTGCCCCTGCTGCTGGTTTTGAGCCTGCCCTGCGCCCTGCCGCCCAGCAGCGCCAGCCCGGAGCCCGACACCCCCTGGGGCGCCAACTACTTCCCCAACATCCCGCTGCTGACCCAGGACGGCAAGCAGGTGCATTTCTTCGACGACCTGATCAAGGACAAGGTGGTCGCCATCAACTTCATCTTCACCGGCTGTGGCGACTCATGCCCGGTGGAAACCGCGCGCCTGCGCCAGGTGCAAAAACTGCTGGGCGAGCGCGTGGGCCAGGACATCTTCATCTACTCGATCAGCATCGACCCGTACAACGACACCCCCGCCACCCTCAAGCGCTACGCCGAAAAGTTCGGTATCGCCCCGGGCTGGACCCTGCTCACCGGCGAAGCCGCCGATATCGAAACCCTGCGCCGCAGCCTGGGCCTGTACATCGACGGCCTGGAGAACGGCCGCAGCCGCGACCATAACCTGAGCCTGATCATCGGCAACCAGGCCACCGGCCGCTGGATGAAAGCCTCGCCGTTCGAGAGCCCGTACATCCTCGCCGACCGCCTGGCCAACAGCCTGCACAACTGGAAGCAGGCCACCGCCAGCACCCAGGCCGAAGCCCCGGTGATCCGCCCGCCGAGCACCGGCGAGCAGCTGTACCGCACCCGCTGCTCGTCGTGCCACACCCTGGGCGATGCGGTGCCCGGCGCCACCCGCGGCATCGGCCCCGACCTGCTGGGGGTGACCCGCCAGCGCGACCCGGCATGGCTGGTGCGCTGGCTGAAGGAGCCGGACAAGATGCTGGCCGAAAAGGACCCGTTGGCGGTGCTGTTGTACGAGCAGTACAACCAACTGGCGATGCCGAACATGCGCCTGGGGCCCACTGAGGTGGAGGCGTTGCTCGGGTACCTGGAAGAAGAGACCCAGCGCCTGCAGACGCCGTCTGCGCAGCGTTGAGCTTGCACCGTCTGCAGGGGCTGGCTTGCCGGCGATGAGGCCTATACCGGCGACACACCTCAAGGCCTTGTGTGGTCTGTACCGGCCCTATCGCCGGCAAGCCGGCTCCTACAGGTAGCGCGCCAGCCTGAAGCTGCTGCGGGGCCGATTACGAGAAGCTGGACATGCGCTCGTAGGCCACCTCGCCACTGGCCAGCAGCGGCTGCAGGTATGCGGTGTAGGACTCCCAGGTTTCGAACAACTGCGGGTGCGCCAGCAATTCATCACCCTCGCCGGTGATGTTCAGCAGCATCACCCCCTGCCCGTTGCCGACGATCTCCCGGGCCTTTGCTGCAAAGCCGCTGTGGGTGATCAGGTAACCCAGCGCCACCAGCCCCAGCACCGAGCCCTTCTGGGCGGCGCTGGCGCTGAGCAGGGGTTCTTCGGGGGCGTCGGAGAGCAGCAGGGTCAGGGTGTGCAGGTGGTGCCGGGCGTCATCCACGGACGCTGCGATCTGCCCGCCGTGCAGTAACGCCTGCGCGGCCTGGGCATGGGCGATGATGTTTTCGTGGGCGAAGTGGTCGTAGGAGGTGAGCAATACCGTGCCAAGGGGGGATGGCTGCTTGGGGAAGTGCTGGGCTTCGGTCATGCGCGCATTCCTCGGGAGTGGATGCTGCCATCAGAGCACGAGAAAGCGGGTGACGCCAAGCGTGGGGGGTTATTTGTGGTGGTTGAAGGTGGGGTTTCAGCGAGTACTTTACTTACGGCGCCAGCGAAAGACGCTGCAACCGTGCGGTGCGGAGATGGTCCAAGCATGAAAGACCACCATTGCAAAAATCAGTGCTTTTACAATCAATAGGTTCCGGTAAAAGTCCCCATCAAGGCCGACATCAACATAAAACACCTCATCGTCTTTCAGGAGAATCACATAAAAGGTGCCCGCCAGAAGTGAGAAAAGATGTAGCGCAAGCTTACTCAGGAGGCCGCTCGTCAGAGTGTATAACTTACGTCGAAGCAGCACCGTTACTGGCACATCGACCATCACGAGCAAAATAAATTGATTGAAACTCATTTTTTGTACTCGTCATAAAACTGATAAGCGTTCGCGCCGTTTGTCGTGATTTCTACCGCTACCCCCAGCTTGCCTATCTGCCGCAAGGCCATTTCCTTGTCAAAATCATGATTCGCATTTAAGACTCACGCATCTAGTTAAGGAAGGAAAGTTTCCACAGCGGCATGATTTAGCGCCCGCGAAAAGCCACCTCAAAATGACGAAACTGTAAGCTATTTCCATCGCGAAGGCGTTGCCCATGCATGCAAGTAAATCATCACAACCGCAACACCATGAACAAGAAACAAATCCAAATAAACGGAATCACTGCGCTCAAAATCAACATAAATCACCCCATTACCTCTTATCACCCCCATGTAAACCAACCCCATCCCAAGGGCAAAAGCGTAGGCAGTCATATACCGCACTACGCCTCCACCATCCATGAAAAAGTATTTCCTTAAGAAAAGCATGACAAAGAGATCAGCAAGGGCAAACAACAAAAATAGCAAAGCACTCACTTACCAGCCTCTTTACAAACAATGACCCGCATAGCAACTTGAGGTTATGCCCATAGCTCCTGAATCACGCTTTATTCATCGATAAGCTGCTATCCAAGCGTGAAACAAGACCATTACAAATGAGCCCCCATGCACAACGACCAACTCCTGGACATAACCACCCCCATTATTTAACGCCACAGAAATCACGCCCCCTCCCCCGATGATGGTAACATAAACCACCACCATCACAATCGTAAAGATTTTCAAGAGAAAGGCTCGGAACCCACCGCAGCCTTTGAAGAAAAAAAACCTTCTCAAAAACAACGTAACAGCAACATCACCCACAACAAACAACACAAACTCAACGAGACTCATCATCCAACGTTTCCACAAGCTGCTGAGCACTTATCCAATTCACGCCCATTTCGACATAGAGCGAAAAATTGCTCATCTGCCTAACCGCAATCTCCTTATCCATCTTGTTATATTTGAAAAGCTTCCAAGCCCCGACCTTAGGCACGTTCCGAAACAAGGCACCTACTGACATGGTTATATCGCTCGCCAAGTAGGCTGCTGTACCTTCTCGTTCGGTATACCCGACCGCCTTGGCAGCGCCTTGATAAACTTTTTTGACCGGGCCACTCACATCACTCCGCCCTTCGTACAACCCACGAACGTTCTCATATATATTGTTCCCGCCGTGCGCCATCAACGGCGCCCCTGCGAGCCCACATGCCCAACCCAATGATCCATAACAGATCCCCGCACCGGTTACCATTTGGCCCACACCTCCAATCACCCCAAAAGACTGATAAAGAATGCGTTTCGACTGTGCATATAAGCGATCTCGCTCGTTCCGTAGTTCGATCAATGCATCACCAGCACTTAACTTACGCTCCGACACATCATCCAGAACCCGCCGCGCGTAATAAGCCAGTTCACGATTGAACTGCATCCGCAACCGCCGATCCTTCAAATGCCTGGCACTCAGCCCGCAGCCATAGCTGATAAGCCGGGCGGCCGCTGCATTGACCTCCCAGTACGCCTCGTCCAGCCGGTCGCCGTATGCCTTCATGGCTGCTCCCCCCAGGACGCATGGCCGCTGGTGCTGGCGGCATGGTGGATCCAGCTGATGGTGCGATAGCTGATGAACAGGCGCTCTTCCGCATCCTGGTCAGTTAGCGGTACAGCATGGGGCACATCCAGCTCCTGCGACACGATCAAGGCGCCGCCAAGCTTGACCGTGAAGTACTTTTCCCGGTGGCCGGCCGAGTGAGTGCGGTACAGGTGGATATCGCAGTCGATCACTTCGCGGCCATCCACGGCCTGGGCCAGCAAGGGGGTGGACTTGTCGATGGGCTTGGTGATCATCACGGGTTGGTGAACACCGCGTAATCCATTGGTGGGGTTTGCAACGTTGTGGTTGAACGACAGCACCACAATTTCGTCCCGATGATTGAGCTGGCACTTGTTGCCGATGGAATCTTCACTGGAGAAATAAGGCCTTGGCGATTGCCTTTGAGGGTCATGTATCCGTGATAAGCCATGCTACGAACTCCCTGTCAGAAAGTTCGCAACTTAATGCTTTGAACAAAGCTTGTATGTCGGACACTTCCGAAAATACGCACATCAAAAGTAACCAAGTACGACAGACAATGGCCGCCGAACATGCCCAGCACTAAAACTCGGGCATAAAAAAACCGCCTTCGGTAACCCGAAGGCGGTTTAAAGGGTGTTGCAGCAGCAGTTCAGCGCTCGTCTTTGCCCTGCACCACAGGCAATTGCCCCTGGATCATCGCCTTGGCCATGCCGCTGAGGTAGTAGGTGGCGCGCATCAGAGTCTTGGCTTCGCTGGGCTTTTGCAGCGCCTGGCGGGTGAGTGTGCTGATGCAGCCCAGCATGATCGAGGTTTCTTCCAGCACCTCCTTGATGGGCAGGCCGGGTATGGCCTGTACCCAATCGCGGGGGCCGCGCTTGCCGGCGTATTGCACCAGGCTCACGATGCCCTGCCCGCCTTCGCCCTTCGACTGATCGTCATTGCCCATGGCCTACCCCCTGTGAGTTGTGTGCGCTACCGGCCAAGGCTGGCCTGGCCGGTTGAGAGAAGTTGGAGCTCGCCGCCCTTTGCCAACCCAAGCCTCGAGGCCTGACCGCACGGTCCCTGTGCAGCCCCTTTTTTGCCAGTTGGCCGGATGGTTTGGGCGCCGGGGGCGGCGAGCAGGGCGAGACTAAAACTGTTGCGACGGTGGTTACAACGGGGCTGGCGGGGAAATGGGGCCTTTGGGAAATGGACTACGTTTGTGTGGGAAACGTCCTTCAAGATTGGGCTGGTTGGGTGGGCTTGGTAAGCGCAGCTGTCCCTTGTAGGAGCGGCCTAGTGTCGCGATGGGCCGCAAAGCGGCCCCGACGATCTTGCATGAATCCGAGATTCTGGGGCCGCTTCGCGCCCCATCGCGACACAAGGCCGCTCCTACAGGGAGCGCATGGCCTTGATACCTGAATCAGCACAGCCTTGCCGCTTGGGCTAGGATGACGGCTGGTCATTTGGAGCCCGCCGCCGCCATGCCCAGAACGCGCACAGCCACCGACCCGTCCTACGAGTTGATGGACGACCATGAAGGCCATTCGCTGATCTACCGCCAGCACGGCTTCCCCAGCCCGCTGGTGCGCTGGCACTTTCACAAGGAGTACGAGCTGCACCTGATCGTCGCCAGTGCCGGCAAGGTGTTCATCGGTGACTACATCGGCAACTTCGCCCCCGACACGTTGTTTCTGACCGGGCCGAACCTGCCGCACAACTGGATCAGCCAGCTGGCGCCGAACGAGGTGGTGGGCAAGCGCGACATGCTGGTCAACTTCACCGACGAGGTGCTCGAGGACGGCAGCCAGGTGTTCTCCGAACTGCACCAACTGGCCCCGCTGCTGGCCCGGGCGCGCTATGGCATCGAGTTTCGCGACCCGGCGCTGATCCGCGACAGCCGCCAGCTGCTGCAGCGCATCGCCGACAGCCGCGGCATGACTCGGCTGGGATACTTTTTTATCCTGATGGAACAGCTGGCCGCCTGCGAGGATTACCAGCTGCTGTCCACCGTCACCTCCTCGCAACTGGCCGACGAGCTCAACGTCGAGCGCATCAACCGGGCGGTGGACTACATCTTCCAGCACTACGCCCAAGACCTCACCCAGCACGAAGTGGCCGAGCACCTGGGCATGACCACCACGTACTTTTCGCGATTTTTCAAGCAGGCCGCCGGGCGCGGCTTTGTCGAGTTCGTCAACCGGCTGCGGGTGAGCAAGTCGTGCGAGCTGCTGGCCAAGGGTGAGCTGCCGGTGACCGAGGTGTGCTTTGAATCGGGGTTCAGCAACTTGTCCAACTTCAACCGGCGGTTTCAGCAGTTGAAGGGAATGACGCCTTCGAATTACCGCAGCCTGGTGACGCAGCGGTTGACCGAGCAGAACCGGGTTTGAGGCAGCGGGTTTCTGTTGAATCGCCGGAATTGGGGTGATGGCGTGGGAGCGGGCTTGCCCCGCGATGGATGGCACCGGCTGCGCCGGTATCGCGGGCAAGCCCGCTCCCACAGAGATCGCGTCGCTGCAAAAAAGTATCAGCCTATGTGCAGGCAAGGCTTTGTGGGCTGCGTCCTACAAGGTTGTAATCGGTAGCGAGCGACACAAAAACAATAATGTCTTCCGTGCCGTCACCCCCGGCCCGGTAAGGGAGTTCATGATGAACGACTCGATCAAGGCCTGTGTGGCCGCCACTTGCCTGGGCCTGGCGCTGAGCGCCCAGGCCGCCGAAACCCTGACCATCGCCACGGTCAACAACAACGACATGATCCGCATGCAGCGCCTGGCCAAGGTGTTCGAACAGCAGCACCCGGACATCAGCCTGAAGTGGGTGGTACTGGAAGAAAACGTGCTGCGCCAGCGCCTGACCACCGACATCGCCACCCAGGGCGGGCAGTTCGACGTGCTGACCATCGGCATGTACGAAGCCGCGCTGTGGGGCGCCAAGGGCTGGCTGGCGCCGATGACCGAACTGCCCGTCGACTACAACCTCGACGACGTATTCCCCTCGGTGCGCGAAGGCCTTTCTGCCAATGGCACCCTGTACGCCCTGCCCTTCTACGCCGAAGCCTCGATCACCTATTACCGCAAGGACCTGTTCGCCAAGGCCGGGCTGAGCATGCCCGAGCAGCCGACCTGGACCCAACTGGCCGAATACGCCGCCAAGCTCAACCACCCCGACCAGGGCCAGTACGGTATATGCCTGCGCGGCAAGGCCGGCTGGGGCGAGAACATGGCGCTGATCGGCACCCTGGCCAACGCCTTCGGCGCGCGCTGGTTCGATGAAAAATGGCAGCCGCAGTTCGACACCAGCGAGTGGCGCAAGGCCCTGGACTTCTATGTCGCCACCATGACCCAGTACGGCCCGCCCGGCGCCTCGAGCAACGGCTTCAACGAAAACCTGGCGCTGTTCAACAGCGGCAAGTGCGCGATGTGGGTGGATGCCAGCGTGGCCGGCTCGTTCGTCACCGACAAGAGCCAGAGCAAGGTGGCCGACCAGGTGGGCTTCACCTTCGCGCCCAAGGAAGTCACCGACAAGGGCGCTTCGTGGCTGTACTCCTGGGCGCTGGCGATCCCCACCAGCGCCAAGCACAAGGACGCCGCCAAAGCCTTCAGCACCTGGGCCACCTCCGAGGCCTACGGCAAGTTGGTGGCCGAAAAAGAAGGCGTGGCCAACGTGCCGCCGGGCACCCGCGCCTCCACCTACAGCGACGCCTACCTGGCCGCCGCGCCGTTTGCCAAGGTGACGCTTGAGTCGCTCAAGCGCGTGGACCCCAAGCACCCCACCCTCAAGCCCGTGCCCTATGTGGGCATCCAGCTGGTGACCATCCCCGAGTTCCAGGCCATCGGCACCCAGGTGGGCAAGCTGTTCGCCGCCGCCCTCACCGGGCAGATGGACGTGGAGCAGGCGCTGGCCGCCGCGCAGCAGTCCACCGCCCGCGAGATGAAGCGCGCCGGCTACCCCAAGTAGCCCGCAGCCAAACCCCGCCACGCCCTGACCCGGCGTGGCGCATTTCGCCGCACTGATCACATCGGAGTCGCCATGAACACTACGGCCCTCGACACCCCGAGCCAGGCCCGCGCACGCCCCGGCAAACGCCGCGTCGGCCCTGGCTGGTTTCTGGTCAGCCCTTCGGTGGCGCTGCTGCTGTTGTGGATGATCGTGCCCCTGGGCATGACCCTGTATTTCTCGCTGATCCGCTACAACCTGCTGTACCCCGGCGAGAACGAATTCGTCGGGCTGGAGAACTTCAGCTTCTTCGTCACCGACCCGGGGTTCATGCCCGGTGCACTCAACACATTGGTGCTGGTGGGCAGCGTGCTGGCCATCAGCGTGGTGCTGGGGGTGCTGATTGCCGCGTTGCTCGAGGCCGGCGAGTTCTGGGGCCGGGGCGTGGTGCGGGTGCTGCTGATTTCGCCGTTTTTCATCATGCCCACGGTCAGCGCGCTGCTGTGGAAGAACCTGATATTGCACCCGGTGTCGGGCATCCTCGCCGCGCTGTGGCGGCTGTTCGGCGCGCAACCGGTGGACTGGCTGGCGCACCACCCGCTGCTGTCGATCATCCTGATCGTGTCGTGGCAATGGCTGCCGTTCGCCATCCTGATTCTGATGACCGCCATGCAGTCGCTGGACCAGGAACAAAAAGAAGCCGCGCGGCTGGATGGCGCCGGGCCCCTGGCGATCTTCTGGCACCTGACCCTGCCACACCTGGCCAGGCCGATTGCCGTGGTGGTGATGATCGAGACCATCTTCTTGCTGTCGGTGTTCGCCGAGATTTTCACCACCACCAGCGGCGGCCCGGGTTTCGAGTCCACCAACCTGGCCTACCTGATCTACAACCAGGCACTGCTGCAGTTCGACGTGGGCATGGCCTCGGCGGGCGGGCTGATTGCCGTGCTGATCGCCAACATCGCCGCCATCGTGCTGGTGCGCATGATCGGCAAGAACCTGACCGAGCGCAGCTGAGGAGCCCGCCATGCCGACACTCAAGCAAACCCGCCGGCTGCACAACACGCTGCTGGGCCTGTTGTGCTGGGGCATCGCCCTGGTGATGTTCTTCCCGATCCTGTGGATGCTGCTGACCAGCTTCAAGACCGAGCTGGACGCCTTTGCCACGCCGCCGCAGTTCATCTTTGTGCCAACCCTGGAAAACTACCTGCACATCAACGAGCGCAGCGACTACTTCGCCTATGCCTGGAACTCGGTGTTCATCTCGTTCTCGGCAACCTTGCTGTGCCTGCTGATCGCGGTGCCGGCGGCGTATTCCATGGCGTTTTTCGAAAGCCGCCACACCAAGCGCACGCTGCTGTGGATGCTGTCGACCAAGATGCTGCCGCCGGTGGGGGTGTTGATGCCGATCTACCTGCTGGCCAAGCAGTTCGGCCTGCTGGATTCGCGCCTGGCGCTGATCATCGTGTACACCCTGGTGAACCTGCCGATCGTGGTGTGGATGGTGTACACCTACTTCAAGGACATCCCGGTGGACATCCTGGAAGCTGCGCGGCTGGACGGGGCTGGCACCTGGCAGGAGATCGTGCGGGTGCTGCTGCCGATTGCCCGTGGCGGGCTGGCCTCGACCTTGTTGCTGTCGTTGATTCTGTGCTGGAACGAGGCGTTCTGGTCGCTGAACTTGACCTCGTCGGCTGCGGCGCCGTTGACGGCGTTGGTGGCCTCTTACTCGAGCCCCGAAGGGCTGTTCTGGGCCAAGCTCTCGGCCGTGTCGACCCTGGCCTGCGCGCCGATACTGATTTTTGGCTGGGTCAGCCAGAAGCAGCTGGTGCGTGGGCTGTCGTTCGGGGCGGTGAAATGAACGGGGGCATTTGTGCGATAGCGGGGGCTGCTGCGCAGCCCAATCGCGACACAAGGCCGCTCCCACAGATGGGCGGAAACAACTGCCTTGCTCAACAACTGAAGACGTGCGCGATTCCCTGTGGGAAGCGGCCTTGTGTCGCGAAAGGACCGCACAGCGGTCCCGGCATTCGCGCAGCAACCTCCTGCCCCAAAAAAGGACACCCAACATGGCTGACCTGAAAATCCGCAACCTGCACAAAGGCTTCGATGGCCACGCCATCATCAAGGGTATCGACCTGGACGTACGCGACCGTGAGCTCGTGGTGTTCGTCGGCCCCTCGGGCTGCGGCAAGTCCACCCTCTTGCGGCTGATCGCCGGGCTTGAAGAGGTGAGCAGCGGCCAGATCACCCTGGACGGCGCCGACATCACCGACACCGCCCCGGCCAAGCGCGACCTGGCCATGGTGTTCCAGACCTACGCCCTGTACCCGCACATGACCGTGCGCAAGAACCTGTCGTTTGCCCTGGACCTGGCCGGCGTGGCCAGGCAGGAAGTAGCCAGCAAGGTGGACAACGCCGCGCGCATTCTTGAGCTGCAACCGCTGCTGGAACGCAAGCCGCGCCAGTTGTCTGGTGGCCAGCGCCAGCGGGTGGCGATTGGCCGGGCGATCGTGCGCAACCCGAAAATCTTCCTGTTCGACGAGCCGCTGTCCAACCTCGACGCCGCCCTGCGCGTGCAGATGCGCCTGGAGCTGGCGCGCCTGCACCAGGAGCTGGCCGCGACCATGATCTACGTGACCCACGACCAGGTCGAAGCGATGACCCTGGCCGACAAGGTGGTGGTGCTCAACGGCGGGCGCATCGAGCAGGTGGGCTCGCCGCTGGAGCTTTACCACCACCCGGCCAACCTGTTTGTGGCGGGCTTTCTGGGTACGCCGAAAATGGCCCTGCTGCGCGGGCACCTGAGCCGCAACCAGGGCAGCCAGTGCGAGGTGGCCCTGGAGTGCGGCGCGCGCATCGCCTTGCCGCTGTGCGCAGGCGAACTGGCCACCGGCAGCCAGGTGACCCTGGGTATCCGCCCCGAACACCTGGAGATCGGCCAGGGCCCGCTGCAGGTGACCGCCGACGTGAGCGAGCGGCTGGGCAGCGACACTTACTGCCACGTGCGCGCCGCAAGTGGAGAGATGCTCACCGTGCGGGTACGCGGCGACTTCGCCCCGGGCTTTGGCGAAGGCTTGCAACTGGGCTTCGACCCCCTGCACTGCCACCTGTTCGACAGCAACGGCCAGGCCCTCGACAAACGACTGCAGCACGTAGCCTAAGGACCCCAGGATGAAACTGAACCCGCACACCCTCGGGCAACTGCCGGCCGGCATCGCCCGCCCCACCTACGACCCGGCGCAACTGCGCCAGGGCATCGTGCACATTGGCGTTGGTGGTTTTCACCGCGCTCACCAGGCCGCCTACACCGACGCCCTGATGAACTGCGGCGAGGGCCTGGACTGGGCCATCTGCGGCGCCGGCCTGCGCAGCGAGGACCGCGCCATGCGCGATGCCCTGGCCGGGCAAGGCTACCTGTACACCCTGTACGAGCTGGGCGACGGGCCCGGCACCGAAGTGCGGGTGGTCGGCGCGCTCAACGGCATGCTGCTGGCCGAGGACGGCGCCGAGGCGCTGCTGCAGAAACTGGCCGAGCCCGGCATCCGTATCGTCTCGCTGACCATCACCGAAGGCGGTTACTGCATCGATGACAGCAGCGGCGAGTTTCGCGCCGACCTGCCGCTGATCCAGCACGACCTGGCCAACCCGCGCACCCCGCGCAGCGTGTTCGGCTATTTGTGCGAAGCCCTGCGCCGGCGCCGTGAGGCCGGCAGCGGGCCGTTCACGGTGATGTCCTGCGATAACCTGCCGCACAACGGCGCGGTGGCGCGCAAGGCGCTGCTGGCCTTCGCCCAACTGCTGGACCCGCAGCTTGCCCGCTGGGTCGACAGTAACGTCAGCTTCCCCAATGCCATGGTCGACCGCATCACCCCGATGACCAGCGCGGCGCACCGCCAGCAACTGCTTGAGCGCCACGGCATCGACGATGCCTGGCCGGTGGTGTGCGAGCCGTTTTTGCAGTGGGTGGTGGAAGACAAGTTCGTCGCCGGGCGCCCGGCCTGGGAGAAGGTGGGCGTGCAGTTTACCGACGACGTCACGCCCTACGAGGCGATGAAAATCAAGCTGCTTAACGGCAGCCACCTGGCGCTGACCTACCTGGGCTTTTTGCAGGGCTACCGCTTCGTCCACGAAACCCTGGCCGACCCGCTGCTGCACCGCTACATGCGCGCGTTCATGGATTTGGACGTCACCCCGCAACTGGCCCCGGTGCCGGGCATCGACCTGGCCCGCTACAAGGACAGCCTGAGCGAGCGCTTTGCCAACCGCGCCATCGCCGACCAGCTGGAGCGGGTGTGCTCGGACGGCTCGTCGAAGTTCCCCAAGTTCATCGTGCCCACCGCCAACCGCCTGATCGCCGACGGCCAGCCGCTGGAACGGGTGGCGCTGGTGGTGGCGGCCTGGGCCCTGTACCTGCGCGGTGTGGATGAAAATGGCAGCAAGTACGCCATCCCCGACCCACGCGCCGCCGACTGCCAGGCGCGGGTGGTGCAGCGCGATGGCCTGGCCGCCCGGGTGCTGGGCGACGAGGCGATTTTCGGCACACTGATCCCGGCGAGCCGGGCCTTTGTCAGCGCCTTCGAGCAGCAGTACGACAGCCTGCGCGAACACGGCGTGAGCGAAACCCTGCGCCGTATGCTCGGCGACTGACCCGGAGCCCGCAGCAATGGACGGACTGTTTGTTGGTATCGACTGCGGCACCCAGGGCACCAAGGCCCTGGTGCTGGACGCTGGCAGCGGCCAGGTGCTGGGCCTGGGCAGCGCCGCCCACGCGCCGCCGCAAGGGCGCGATGGCCGGCGCGAGCAGGACCCGGCGGACTGGTTGGCGGCGCTGCAGGTAGCGGTGGCCGAGGCACTGCGCTCGGCCGGCGTCTGCGGCCAGGCGATCCGCGGGTTGGCGGTGTCCGGCCAGCAGCACGGGCTGGTGCTGCTCGACGCCCAGGGCCAGGTGCTGCGCCCGGCCAAGCTGTGGTGCGACACCGAGACCGTGGCCGAAAACAACGAGCTGCTCGCGGCCCTCGGCGGTGCGCAGGGTTCGCTGGAACGCCTGGGGCTGGTGATCGCGCCGGGCTACACCCTGTCGAAGTTGCTGTGGACCCAGCGCCAGCACCCCGACCTGTTCGCCCGCCTGGCGCACATTCTGCTGCCCCACGACTACCTCAATTACTGGCTCACCGGCCGCGCCTGCAGCGAGCCCGGCGATGCCTCCGGCACCGGCTACTACGACGTGCGCCGGCGCACCTGGGCGGCCGATGTGCTGCAGCGCATCGAACCCGGCGAGCGCCTGGTCGCGGCGCTGCCCGAGCTGGTGGAGCCCGGCGCATGCATCGGCAGTTTGCGCCAGGAGGCTGCCGCCGCACTGGGCTTGAACCCGCAGGCGTGGGTGGCCAGTGGTGGCGGCGACAACATGCTCGGCGCCATTGGCACTGGCAATATCGCCCCCGGCATGATCACCCTGAGCCTGGGCACCTCCGGCACCCTGGCCGCCTATGCCGAGCAACCCCAGGTGAGCGCCCAGGGCGAGGTGGCGACCTTCTGTGCCTCCAGCGGTGGCTGGCTGCCGCTGATTTGCACCATGAACCTCACCAGTGCCTGCGCCCTGGTGCGCGACCTGCTGGAACTGGACCTGGAGCAGTTCACCGCCCTCGCCGCCCAGGCGCCGATCGGCGCTGACGGCTTGCTGATGCTGCCGTTCTTCGACGGTGAACGGGTGCCGGCGCTGCCCGCTGCCAGCGCCAGCCTGCACGGCATGACCAGCGCCAACCTGACCCGTGCCAACCTGTGCCGGGCGGTGCTGGAAGGCACCTGCTTCAGCCTGCGCTACGGCCTCGACCTGCTGCGCGCGAGCGGGCTGCAAGGCAGCGAAATACGCCTGGTGGGCGGCGCGGCGAAAAGCCCGTTGTGGCGCCAGGTGCTGGCCGATTTGCTCGGTGTGCCGCTGGTGTGCCCGCAGCAGACCGAGGCCGCGGCACTGGGGGCGGCGATACAGGCGGCGTGGAGCCTGGGCCGCCAGTTCGGCCGGGGCGACAGCCTTGATGTGCTATGCCAGCGCTGCGTAGCGCTGGACGAAAGCACCCGCACCCTGCCCCACCCGGCGCGCCAAGCCGCCTACGCGCTTGCCTACCAGCGCTATCGTGACCACTTGCCCGCGCACTGAGCGCCGGGCGCAACTTTTAAAGAGGGGAACAGCATGTACCTGGTGTGTGGCGAGGCCCTGTTCGATGTGTTCAGCCAGGCCACCAGCAGCCGCAGCGGCGAGCTGGGGTTTACCGCGATAGCCGGCGGGTCGCCGTTCAACGTGGCGGTCGGTTTGCGCCGGCTCGGGGTGGAGGCGGCGTTGTTCGGCGGGCTGTCCAGTGACTACCTCGGCGCTCGCTTGCGGCGGGTGCTGGAGGAAGAACAGGTGGACTGCCGCCATGTGGTGACCAGCGATGCACCGACCACGCTGGCCATGGTCGGGCTGGATGCGAATGGCTCGGCGCAGTACCAGTTTCGCGGGGACGGCTGTGCCGACCGACAGGTGCGCTTGGAACATTTGCCCGTGCTGGATGACAGCGTGCGCGGGCTGCATGTCGGCTCCTACACCTTGGTGGTCACGCCTGTGGCCGAGGCCTTGCTGGCGTTGGTGCAGCGCGAGCGGGAGCGACGGCTGATCAGCCTGGACCCGAACGTGCGCCTGAACCCGCAGCCGGATGTGGCGCTGTGGCGCCGGCAGGTGGAGGCGTTTGCCGGGCATGCGCACCTGATCAAGGCCAGCGAGGAAGACCTGGCGTTGCTGTACCCCGGGCGCGATGCCGGAGATGTGGCGCGGGGCTGGTTGAACGAGCGGTGCCGGTTGGTGTTCGTCACCCATGGGGCGGATGGGGCCAGCGTGCATTGCGCGCACGGGTCGTGGCAGCGGCCGGCGGATGCGTCGTTGCCGGTGCGCGATACGGTCGGCGCGGGGGATACCTTCCAGGCGGCGGTGCTGGCTTGCCTGGTGCGCCTTGGGGCAGACAGCCCGGCGGGGGTGGCCGGGCTGGATCGGCATACCATCGATGCGATGCTGAGCTATGCGATTCGCGCCGCGGCAGTGACCTGCTCACGGGTGGGGCCGGACTTGCCGTTTGAGCGGGAGTTGCAGCCTATGGACCCGTTGTAGGAGCGGCCTTGTGTCGCGAAAGGGCTGCGAAGCAGCCCCGGCGATTTTGCAGGATGCCAAGATCCTGGGGCCGCTACGCGCCCCATCGCGACACAAGGCCGCTCCTACAGCTCTGCGCAATCCTGTAGGAGCCGGCTTGCCGGCGATCACCGACAACGCCGGTGCCATCGCCCCACCTGCCCTGTTTCTACTGGTCGACATGCCTGCGAATATCCTGCGGGCTGGCGCACATCTGTCGGTTCGGGTCCATGTCACATTGGAACCGCTGCTCATGGTTGTATTGATAGAGATCCGGCAGGCCGCTGCAACCGGCCAGCAAAACCGTCAATACCAACATGAACCTCATCGCCATGGCTGTTTTCCTGAAACTCATCAGATCACCCCCTCGCGTTTGAAAGGTTGTGATTTTCGGCGATTTCGCGCCTCGATTCCGGGCATTCACACGTATGACATTTCTGAATTCCTTGTAGCCAAATTCGCCGTCTGCCCTCACATTCACCCGTGGGAGCGGGCTTGCCCCGCGATGGCGCCATAGGCTCTAACGCGGCACTTCATACACGCCACCCATACCCAAACACCCCCAAAACCCCGGATACTCCCCCCGCCTGCCACCACCCGGACACCCCGGCAATGACCCTCTTCTACCTCAAGCTGTGCATCACCCCCCTGCTGATGTGGGCCGTGTCCCTGGCCTCGCGCCGCTGGGGCGGCCTGCTCGGCGGATTGTTGTCCGGCCTGCCGATCACCTCGGCGCTGGTGATGACCTTCCTGTGCCTGGAACAAGGCACCAGCTTTGCCCTGCACGCCGTGCCCGGCGCCCTCGGCGGCCTGGCTGCGGTGCAGGCCACCTATGCCTTCTACCTGTTCAGCACCCGCCGGCTGGGCATCGCCATGGCCGCCCCGCTGGCGCTGCTGTTCTACGCCGCGGCCGCCTACACCTTCACCCACTGGGGCACCCTGGCGCTGTCGATCGGCGTCGCCCTGCTGCTGATTGCCGTGCTGATTCGCGCCACCGGCCGCGAACCCAAGCCCGACACCCTGGCCCGCCCGCGCCAGCGTCTGTGGGAGATCCCCCTGCGCATGGCATCCGCCACTGCACTGCTAATGGTCATCACCAGCCTGGCCAGCTGGCTGGGCCCGGCCGCCAGCGGCATGCTCGCGCCGATCCCGGTGATCGCCTGGCCGCTGGTGGTGTTCGCCCACGTGCAGGGCGGGCGCGCCGGCATGGCCGCCATGGTGCGCGGCAATGCCATCGGCGCGGTGGGGGTGATTGCGTTTTACCTGGTGGTGGCCGGGTTGCTGGAGCGCCTGGGCATTGCCGCCACCTTTACCCTGGCCGTGGTGCTGGCGGTGGTGATTACCGTGGCGGTGGCCGCCGCGCTGCGCAAACGCTGAGCGCGGGCCGCCCACCCAACGTGTGATGAAAAGGAGTTCGACACACGCCATGCATTCAAGGCCGTGACCCAGGTGATCGCCCTGCGCAGCGATTTCCACCAGGCCCCGCACTACCCCGGCGTGCAGCCCGGCGAGTGGGTGCACCCGCTGGAGAACGGCTACATCGCCTTTGCCCGCCAGCTCGACGACCACAGCACCGAATTTGGCGTGCGGGTACAGGCTACCGACGCCCCCGAGGCGGTGGTGCAGACGCTGGCCTCGCCGAAGTCGACGATCAGCGCCCTGTTCGCCGGCCTGCACGACACACTGCAACAATGGTTGCCGCAACCACCACCCACCAATTGATGCCTTAACGCCACTACGGCATGATGCGCGCCACACCCACAGCCCAGGACAGCACCGTGCGCGCCACCCCCTTCCCGACCTTCCGCGATACCCCGGCCCGCCCGTCGTTCCTGGCGAGCCTGGCCCTGCTGCTGCTGGCCGTGGCTTTGTGCTTTGCCGGCGGCATGGCCGCCGGCTACCAGGGCGGCGCGCTGCCCCGGCCCGGCGAGGTGACCTGGGCGATGATCCAGGCCGGCATGCCCTACTCCGCCTGCGGGCTGCTGGTGCTGTTTGCCTGGCAGCATGTGCGCGGCGGCATCTTCAAGGCGTTCGTCGGCGAGCGCGTGCTCGGCCCGCTGGCCAACGGCCTGCTGCGCCTGGCGCTGACCCTGGGTATCGGCTATGCGGTGATGCGCGACCAGGGCATGGTCCCAGAGCCGTACCTGGCCCAGCTGTTCGACGGCCTGGCCCCCGGGCAGGTGCAACGCCTGGTGCTGCAGCTGGTGCTGTTCACCGCCATTACCGAAGAACTGCTGCTGCGCCATTACTTCATGGGCGTGCTGGGGTGGCAGGACGGCGGCTGGTCGAAGTGGGCCGCGATCGGTGCCAGTGCGGCGCTGTACATGAGCTTGCCGCTGCCGTACGAGAGTGCTTGGGCGATGGTGTTGCTGATGGCGATTGGCGTGATTATCGGGATTGCGCGGGTGAACAGCCGCGGGATGCTGGTGCCGATTGTGTTGCATGGTGCTGCGATGGGTGGGGTGTTGGCGGTAGGGCATTGGCAGTTGGCGATTTAACGCCTGTGAGAGCAACTGTCTTGCGCTGCCTGAACCGGCCTCATCGCCGGCAAGCCGGCTCCTACAGGGACAGCAAATGCCTGAGGCTCATGCGATCCCTGTGGGAGCGGGCTTGCCCCGCGATGGCGATTGGTGCGATGACGCAAATTAGCTGATCGGGCCCTATCGCCGGCAAGCCGGTTACAGTGAGCGCGTAGGGGCTGCCCCTTAGCTATCCCCGGGCAAACCCCGGTACCCCTCTGCAGCACAAGCGGCTACCATGCCGCGCTTTGTTTGATATCTACCAAGGATTGGTATGCTTGCAACCGCTCGACTCGGTGACACCCATGTGTGTCCCATCCCCGGCCACGGCGCCTCGCCGATTGCCTCGGCCTCCCCCGATACCCAGATCAATGCCCTTGGCGCTGCGCGCGTGGGGGATGTGTGCGGTTGTGGCGCGGTGATCACCACCGGCTTCCCCAGCGTGCTCGGAGCGCCGGGAGGGCACCTTGAATTTGTTGCGAAATAAACGATTGCTGGCATGCCTGGGCGTTGCACTCACCGTGATTTCCGTGTTCGGATATCGTTGGCTCAGCTACTACATCACACCATTCAAAATTGACAACGGTATGACTGGCACAACGTATGCCGGGCAGTATGTCAAAACTGGCAAATGGGTGTTTGACTGTAACAATGGCAGGCTCATAAGCCGAGTCCCATTGGCACCGCCCATAGCCGCTCTCGAAAAAAATCAATACTCCATTGAACCGTTTAACATTACCCCCTTAAACAACAGCGAAAAGGCAATAGCGGCTCAACTGATCAGCACCCTCACCCATGACGACTTTGAAAAATTGCACTACCGCTTCTCTATGCAAAACGGCAACAGCGTTGTTTGGCTCCACAGTTATTACTTGGTAAAACATCATGCCGAGCGGGACTGGGTCATAGAGATGCTTCAATTCTCATGGCGCAATAGGGATGATTTCAGAGCTGATGCTCGCCCCTATAATCCTGCAGAATACGTTGATCATGCCAAAGCCTTGAACGCTGCACTGGTGAGTTGCCCTTCCCCGCAATGAAGTCGAAGCTTCGGAAATTTTGCCGTCTGAGACCACACTCCCCTGCGGCAACGGGGCATCCCCTACGACGTGTACCTGACCAACCGGTTCAACGTCGCAAGCCTCACGCGGGCGCAACGCCAGGAAGGTGCCATGAAATTACTCCGCAATAATCGACGACTGTTATTTACAGGCGCTGCTCTCGCAGTACTTCTAACAGTCGCAAATCATTGGATAAGCTACTACACCACACCCTTCAAGCTAGACACCGGCATGAGCGGTGTAATCTATGCCGGGCAATATGTAAAAACAAGCAAATGGGTATTCGACTGCAACAATGGCAGGCTCATCAGCCGAACCCCCTTACCGCCACCGCTGGCAGCCCTCAGGAAAATCAAGCCTCCGATTGAATCGCTAATGATACATTCATTAAATAGCGTCGATAGAGCAGTAGCCACTCAACTGATCAACACCCTCCACCCAGACGACTACGAAAACTTGCGCTATCGGTTTTCCGCGCAAAACGACGACAGCGTTGTTTGGCAACATAATTATTATTTGATCAAGCATCATGCTGGGCGGGACTGGGTGATAGAAATAAAGCAGTTCTCATGGAGCAAGAGTGATTCCTTCCTTGCTGAAGCTATCCCCTACGATGCTGCACAATACGTTGACCACCCCAAAGCCCTGAGCGCGGCAGTGGTGAGCTGCCCTGCCCCACAATGAAAGCGCAGCTTCGAAAAGCCTGCGGCCTGCGGCTACGTTCCTCTGCGGCAGCGGGGCATCCCCCGCGCCGCCTACCTGGCGCACGAGCTCAAAGGCCTGAGCCGCGCGCAGGCAACACCTGGAGGGCACCTTGAATTTGTTCCAAAATAAACGATTGCTGGCATGCCTGGGCGTTGCACTCACCGTGATTTCCGTGTTCGGATATCGTTGGCTCAGCTACTACATCACACCATTCAAAATTGACAACGGTATGACTGGCACAACGTATGCTGGGCAGTATGTCAAAACTGGAAAATGGGTGTTTGACTGTAACAATGGCAGGCTCATCAGCCGAATCCCCTTGGCACCGCCCATGGCAGCGTTCGAAAAAAATCAATACTCCATTGCACCGTCTAACATCAATCCCTTAAGCGGCAGCGAAAAGGCCATAGCGGCTCAATTGATCAACACCCTCACCCATGACGACTATGAAAAATTACAATATCGCTTCTCCATGCAAGATGACAGCAGCGTTGTTTGGGTCCATAGTTATTACTTGATAAAACATCATGCCGAGCGGGACTGGGCCATAGAGATCCTTCAATTCTCATGGAGCAATAGCGATAGTTTCAGAGCTGATGCTCGCCCTTACAATCCTGCAGAATACGTTGATCATGCCAAAGCCTTGAGCGCTGCACTGGTGAGTTGCCCTTCCCCACAATGAAGTCGAAGTTTCGAAAATCTTGCCGTCCAAGGCCACACTCCCCTGCGGCAACGGGGCTTCTCCTGCGACGTGTACCTGACCAACGGGTTCAACGTCGCAAGCCTCGCGCGGGCGCAACGCCAGGAAGGTGCCATGAAATTACTCCGCAATAATCGACGACTATTATTTACAGGCGCTGCTCTCGCAGTACTTCTAACAGTCGCAAATCATTGGATAAGCTACTACACCACACCCTTCAAGCTAGACACGGGCATGAGCGGTGTAATCTATGCCGGGCAATATGTAAAAACGGGGAAATGGGTGTTCGACTGTGAATATGGCAGACTGGTCAGCCGCGCCCCTTTACCACCACCAATAGCAGCGCTTAAAAAAGCGAAAAGGCCGCTCAAGCTAATCACGGCATACTCGCTCAACGACGCCGATAAAGCAGTGGCAATTCAGCTTGTCAAAGACTTTGGCCCGGATGACTACGAAAAACTGAAATACCGATTCTCCTCCCAAGGTGAAGACAGCGAAATACAATTCCACTCTTATTATTTGATAAAGAATTATTCAGGACGCGACTGGGCAGTCGACGTCAGCCAACTGAACGCTGGTCAATATAATTATTTCAGCGCTGCTGCTGTTCCTTATGTCGCTACAGAGTACGTTGACCACGAGAAAGCCCTGAAAGCTGCGGCAGTAAGCTGCCCACAACCCCAATAACGTCAGCGAACCCAGCTGTATCCCCGCTGCCGTAGTACCGCGCCGGCACTATGACGCAGCGGGTTACAAGCCCGCTCAAGCAACCTACCCAATCACCGCCGAGGTATCCGGCCCTGCTCAGCCACGGTGCCATTGAGCCGCCTGAGCATGGCCATCAAGCCCCCATGCAGCCGCGTGCGCGTGGGCTTGCGCCCGGCCAGTTGCTGCTGGATCAGGTAGCCCGGCCCGTTGTAGACCTCTTCGAAGGTGCCGTCCCGGTTCATGCGGATGCCGAGGTAATAGTCCGGCACGTGGTGCACGGGAAACGTCAGGGTGGTGCCGAAGGTGGTCTTGATCTGCACATTGCGTCCGGCTTCGCAGACTGCATCGTGGTGCTTGGTCAGGCCCTCGTTGAGGGTCAGCCGGTAGGCCAGGCTGGCCACCACCTCGCCGATATCGCCGACCAGCCTGCCGTCCAGGGTGAACGGCTTGCCCGGGTAGGCCGCCTGCAGTTGCCCGACGGCCGCGAACAGGTCGTGCAGGGCGTTCTTGATCTTCAGTTCGATGGTCGCATCCATGGCGGGCCTATTGTGCAAAAGGGCTGGGACAGGCGCCGGCGGTGCAGCGCGCGGCGTTGCCAGGGGGAAGATAGCGGTTGCCGGGGAGTACTCCTACATACCAGCGAAACGCAAAAGCGCTTTGGGCCAATGACCCAGCATCAATCACTGCATGGGCGCCCTCCCCCAATAACAAAGCCGCCCAGGCGACAGCGCCCGGGCGGCTTGTTCAACCGCTATTCCCCCGGCATGCGCACCGTCAGCCCATGGTTCACATCCTGGGCCAACGCCTTGGCCATGCCGCTGAGGTAGTGCATCGCCGTCAGCAAGGTCGGCAGCTGGTCAGTCTCCATCATCGCCATGTCGGTGAGCTTGTGCACCGCGCACATCACCACGGTCGCCTGCTCTACTGCGTGGTCCAGCGAATGCCCGGCGACCACGCGGAACAACGGCTCTTCCATGCCAATATCGCCACCCTCGCCAAAATGGCCGATGCCGCAGGTGGTGAGTTGCCGGCTGCGCGGGGTTTGCAATTCCTTATCCATGATACGTCTCCTGCGGCCCCGCGAACGGCGCGGGGCCTGATCGATGAACATCCAGGGCGAACTCAGGTTCGCCAGGTCAATGCCGGGACTGCACGCGGCTCAGCGCCAATTCCACCAAGGTGCGGGCGTTGTCGATTTCGTGCATGGCGGCGAGGGTCAGGACCTGGGCCGGGGGTTTGGTGTGGAGCAGGACGGTCTGCTGGCTGACGGTCAGGGCGCAGACGAGGTATTCGGATATCTGGACCAGGAGGTCTTCGAGGGTGTGGGCGGCGTAGGGGTTTGGGTGGGGTGGGTCGGGGACGATCTTTAGCATGATAAAGCTCCGATATCTGATTGGAGCTACCACATCTCTGCTGTCAAACAAATGGGTGGCAGCGGTGCGTGGGTTGACAGACCGAGGATATCGGAACTCGGCGCACCGAAGTGCCCCACGCACAGCCGCCATTGAGCGTTGCGCGTGTCCGGATATCAGGGGACGGTCTGTCAAAACCGTGTCGTCGATTTTGCGGCGACTTGGCGAGACTAGATGGCTGATGGGACAGGTGCAATGCCTGTAGGGCCGTAGGAGTATGTTTCGGAAATGGACTACAGAGAAGAGGGAAAATCGGATTCAGATGACTCATTTTTTAGCTAAAAAGCTTGCTTTTGGCGAGCTGGAAGCACCTTCACTCTTTAATAGGCCCCTTAATCACCGACGAAGCCCTTGCGCTTAGCTGAAGGCTACAGCATGCAAGGAAATGTCCTACACCCTTTCGGATTTTTTCCGAACAAAGTAAGGTGCGTGGAATACTGAACAGCGGCGAAAGGTGACATCAACCTTTCGCCTGCGCCATTCGCATGGAAGCCAACTGTGAAAACTCCTCCCTCACCGACCACAATCCTAGGGCAACGTGGGATCCTAGCATCCAACCAGCTCAAACCAGGCATGGTTTACACGAGAAATGACCTCAGCACCCTTTTTGACATCAAAGATGCAACCCTTAAAAATGGTATATTTCATCCAAAAGGATTTGATTCCGTATGGCTCTTTATAACGGAACACAAAACATCCGATAGAACACAATATACAGATAGCTTGTCAGATAACACACTCCACATGCAAGGCCAGCGACTAGGGCGAACAGACAACTTAATATTAGATCATCGTCAGCTGGGTTTGGAGCTACTCCTTTTTTATCGAAGAAGGAAATATGAACACCCCCACGCTGGCTTCCGCTATGAAGGCACTTTCGACTATCAAAGCCACTTTGGAAGTCTCCCTACGTCGTTTACCCTGACGCGAAACCCATTCACTCATCGAGGCATTGCTTTAGCCGAGCTTGAGCAACAACTGAATTCCCGAAGAGAGTTCAACCCCAATGATCTCAGCGATGCGCGATCGCGCATAGAGGCATCAATCGTTCAAAGACGCGGCCAGCCTGAATTTAGAAAGCAATTATTAAATGCTTACCAGGGACGCTGCGCCGTGACGGGCTGCACGATAATGCACATACTAGAAGCCGCGCATATTCATCCCTACCTAGGCGACAAGACAAATGTGACACCCAATGGAATCTTGTTAAGGGCTGACATACACACTTTATTTGACCTAGGACTGATAAAAATAAGACCCTACGATTTACACATTGAGATCTCTGAAGAGTTGAGACTCAGCGAATACAGCCCCATAGAGGGGCGAAAGATATTTCTGCCTAAGCATAAATTCAACCACCCAAACCTCCTCGCACTAGAGTTCAAGTATAACGCTACAAAAACGCGTTAACTATCCGCCAGAGAGCCTGAGAATCAGTTCAGAGCCAGACCAAAACCATTCTAGCCCAGCAAACCAATAACGACCAAGACTTTCCAACTCACTGAGCACCTACTACTATAAGCTCTTACAATTAACCGTGAACACCCGGCGCCGAGCACCTGCCGTACGAAGACTTCAACATCTACCCCACCCTACATCTCCTACATCTACAGCACGACACAACGATCAGACTAAAACCCAAAGCCTTAATAATTTACATACAGACCTAAAGCCATCAAAACAAGATACGCCAAAAGCTTACTACCCATATAAAGTATACCCTACTATTATTTCCACGCTACAGAGCATGCTTGCCGGGGAGACACCTAGTGGCCATCGGTAACCATAATGACTTAAAATAGACAGTGAACCGACTGCATATCTACTGCTACAAAATGGTTCTAAAGTCAATATTTTTATCGGAAAATTCGTAATGCGCAGCATTGAGCTTTTCGCAGGGGCCGGCGGGCTAGCAATCGGCATGGCGAACGCTGGATTTCAGCATGCAGCAGTGGTTGAATGGAACCATGACGCATGCGAAACGTTTCGAGAAAATCAGCGTCATCACACACATGCCGTTGAGGGGTGGCCCGTTCATGAAGTAGATGCACGAGTTTTCGACTTCAGCGCCTTCGGGAACTCAATCAATGTGATATCAGGCGGACCGCCCTGCCAACCTTTCTCCCAAGGAGGAAAGCATAAAGCGCAGCACGACGAACGTAACATGTTCCCTGAAGCTATTAGGGCAGTGCGTGAAATTATGCCCGACGCCTTTATTTTTGAAAATGTTAAAGGCTTAACACGACAAAGCTTTTCAGAGTACTTTACATATATATACCTACAGCTACAACACCCAGAATTTGCACCCCAGAAAAATGAAGACTGGGCCAGCCATAAAGAGCGACTAGAGAAGTACCATTCAGCCAACAAGGGCGCCTCAACTTACAACGTTTTCTTTGACGTATTGAATGCAGCAGACTTCGGCGTACCTCAGAAAAGACAACGTGTATTCTTTGTAGGATTTCGTTCTGATCTTGGAGCGCAATGGGCATTTCCTAAACCCACCCACTCCGAAAACTCATTAATAATCTCAAAATGGATCAATAAATCCTATTGGGACGAGCACGAGATAAGTAAAAAAATAATCCCCACGCCCCCGCAGCAGCTAGCAAAAAAAATTGAACTATTAAAAAAAGAATACTCAACTAATAATTTAGCGCGATGGAATACCACGCGGGATGCCCTAAAAAACCTACCTGACCCCGAGACACAGAAAAAAAGCTCAATTCCAAATCATATATTTACTCCCGGCGCACGCTCATACATAGGCCACACCGGTAGTTTGTTAGATGAACCAGCCAAAACTTTAAAAGCCGGGCATCACGGAGTACCTGGCGGTGAGAATATGTTCATAAAAGATGATGGTAGCATCCGGTATTTCACCGTTAGAGAAGCAGCTAGACTGCAAACATTCCCGGACGAATACGAGTTTTGCGGCGCCTGGAGTCAAACTATGCGCCAGCTTGGAAACGCAGTCCCTGTTTTGCTCGCAGAGGTCATCGCTAAGTCTGTAGCCAGAAGCCTTTACAATATACGAACAGCTCAAAGTTAAGCTTGCTGGCCGGCCTCACCTTGTCAAGGCTAAACCGGCCCTCCACACTTACTTAGACAGCTACTTTTGTAGCAAACACACAAGAACTTACCTGAGATGGACTCGCAAGCATTGGCCACCAAAAAGGTCCTGCTTTCCAACCTAGATCCTCACCACCATCCTGTTTAAGAAGAACTAGCGCAGGCGCATCCCTTGCAGGCCCACGAACAATGTTCCGCAGTTCGGCGGTACCCAAAATTGAAATACCAGATCTATCTCCGGATGCATCTTTTGAAAGCCGCCGACCTTGCTCGGCCAAAACCAGCACCTTACCTTCAGACTTATTAGCATAATAGCTTAAAAGCCCTTTCATCGCGTGCCAGTCAAAACCCGGATGCGCATGGGCCACTAACCCTTCAGACAGCCTATCAATAAGTACAAGTGCCTGCTCAAGTTGAATTTCTACAAACACCTTCTTGTCGACACAGTTTTCCGGAATTAACTTTTCAATCTCTATATTAACTTTTTTAAGCTTGCCGCCCGCTATCGTATCGAACCCTGTTGGCAAAAGAACATCGTTAGGCTTTACTGCAACCACATCACTTAGAGAAATTTTGGATGGGGCGCAAGGTATTATCCCACCACTAGCATCACTCTGGATAAAAACTACACCGCCATCATGCGCCCCACTTTCAAACGCCTCCCGAAGAGCAGTTTCTAAACTATGCACTTGCACCAATCGAGAATAAACATCTCTCGACGTATAGAATCTGGTTACGGAAAGATCTGCTGCAGGCCTAGCTCCATACATTCTAGAATGCTGAAGCACAGTATCCGCCTGCATTCGCTTAGGATTTCTACCATAGTAGAAAGCAAGTAAATTTGGAATTGTAATACCACGATCAAGAATGCTGCCACCAATAAACAAATTGGCTTTAGTTCTCAGCTTTAACTCCGCAGTCTCCGGATCCAACAACGGCTCCAATTGTACATCGGAGTTGACTCTCTGCACATGCAGCTCACCATCATCTATAAAGGCACATACTGCAGAAAATGCCTCTTCTTCGGATAGTAAATGACCACGATCGGCAGTCACCGATCTACTAAGATCCGCATATGCCTCATTGAAAACTAGCCTTAGACGAGAGTCATTTTCTTGAACGGCAACCTCAAATGCAGTCAGCAGCTTCTGCACTGTTCCCCACTGCCACGCATGTGCTGCGCGCTGTGTATCATTGTGAATTATCATTGCATACTTTTGCTGGGGCTGCTCTTGAATGCTTTGCTGGTGGCGGCGAATCGCAACAGACAGCAAAAAGCCAATCAAGCTTCGGCGAAGCACCTTAACATTATCGCTGGACCAGAGCCTGTCTTCTCGAATCGCGCGACCATCAGGTGAGCGGAGTGCGTTGTGCTCTCGATCATCAACCTCTACATAAAGATAGTGACGCGGATCATCAGCGCCATGACCACCAAAGTAGGCATCACCACCCACATACGCATCATGAATTGGAAGGAGCTCGGTAAAGCTGGGTTTCTTTGGATAAAATACCTCTTTTGACTGGCTCGTTTGCTCATAATTTTCAGGCTGGAGGTACAGCGCATAGGGAGTAGCAGTCACCTGCAAAAAAGAAATCCGCTCAATACTTCCACGAAGCTCATCCATCTGGTTGGCAATTGCGCCTTGATCGAAGTCTGACTCACCTTTCTTTTTGGCAAATCTAACACTAGCCATATCAGCTTCATCATCGACTAAAAGAACACGCCGCCCCTTTAATTCAGGATGGCATTCATCGAAAAGCTTCTGTACGCGAGACAGGTTTTGCACTTGCTTTTTTGCTACAATTATTATTTTTCTTCTTAACTCAGATTTGGTTAATGGAAGAGGTGCCGACATAATATCGAAAAGTACAATTTCATCATCATCGATAAAACGCTTGAAATCTCTACCAATCCGCTTTACGGTTTGACTCGCTAGCGTCCTAGTACCCTTAGTCAAGATTATTGCTACATCATAATCTCGGTCGAATGCACGAGCTACTACTCCCAAAAAAGCACGTGTTTTCCCCGACTGTATCTTTCCCAACAGCATTCCTGGCTTATCAGGATCATCAGCCTCATCCAGCTGGTCCACTACACTCTCAATGCACTTCTGCAAATGCTCGTCATCACTTCGCTGTTCACGCAGCCGCGCATAAAATCCCATCCTCCACCTCCACTGTGACTAGGTCTGATTAAAATTTTGAGCTCAGATCTTTGCATAACCAACGAAACTTTCTGGTAAGTACCGACTACGATTTATAATCGACCCTCATCGGAACCGCCCAGGCTAGCAAAAAATCCATCTCCACTATAAATAACAGATGATGGCACTTTGAATCAACAACGTAGTCACTTATCGAAACCACTCACAAAAAAAGCAAATGACAATCACTATCATTTAATGAGCGGAAATGACAAACAAAAATAGGACCTCAACACTCCCCCAACCCCATTGCTTTCACACACGCACAAAAAAGCCCAGTCGTTACCGACTGGGCTTTTTCGTTTCAATAATGGTCGGGACGGAGTGATTCGAACACTCGACCCCTTGCACCCCATGCAAGTGCGCTACCGGGCTGCGCTACGCCCCGACAAGGCGGTTCTCAATACTGCCGAGAACGAGAAGAAATGTACCCTAACCTTTTGATTAATGGAAGCTTTTTTTCAAAAATTTCCACTCGTCGGCTTCAGCTCACTTCTTCAACACCACCAGCACATCCTCCAACTCGACAATCATCTGCCGAATCAGCTGCTTGTACTGGCTGGATTCGTCCTTGACCTCATCACTGCTGAGCCGCAAGCGCGCCCCGCCGATGGTGAAGCCCTGGTCGTACAGCAAAGCGCGGATCTGGCGGATCATCAGCACGTCTTGGCGCTGGTAATACCGCCGGTTGCCGCGGCGCTTCACTGGGTTGAGCTGCGGGAATTCCTGCTCCCAGTAGCGCAGCACGTGCGGTTTTACCGCACAGAGCTCGCTGACTTCACCAATGGTGAAGTAGCGTTTGCCCGGGATGGGGGGCAGCTCGTCGTTATGGCTTGGTTCCAGCATAGGCCTCTACCCGGGCTTTCAGCTTCTGCCCTGGACGAAAGGTGACGACGCGGCGTGCGGTGATCGGGATCTCTTCCCCGGTTTTGGGGTTGCGGCCCGGCCGCTGGCGTTTGTCGCGAAGGTCAAAGTTGCCGAAACCGGACAACTTGACCTGCTCGTTGTCTTCAAGCGCGTGCCGAATTTCTTCGAAAAACAGCTCGACCAGCTCCTTGGCCTCTCGCTTGTTGAGCCCCAGCTCCTCGTACAGCCTTTCGGCCATCTCAGCTTTCGTCAGAGCACCCATACCGTTATTTCCTTAACGTGGTGTTCAACCTTTGTTCGAGCGAGGTGAGAATAGTTTGCAGGGTTTCATTCACCTCATCGTCGTTAAGAGTGCGCGATGGATGTTGCCAGGTCAAGCCGACGGCCAGGCTTTTTCTATCAGGATCAATACCTTTACCCTGGTAGACGTCAAACAGCCTGAGGTCTGTGAGCCATTCGCCTGCATTGTCACGAATTACTTCAAGCACCGAACTTGCCGCTACATCACGGCCTGCGATCAACGCCAGGTCACGACGGGTTTCGGGGAACTTGGACAGTTCGCTGAACTTGGGCAGGCGGCCTTCGACTACATCGCCGAGCACCAGCTCGAAGACGAACACCGGGCGTTCCAGGCCGAGGGTCTTGGCAAGCTCGGGGTGGATGGCGCCGAGGTAGCCGACTTCCTTGCCGTCGCGCTCGATGCGCGCGGTTTGGCCGGGGTGCAGGGCTGGGTGGTTGCCGGCGACGAAGCTGAAGTCGCTGAGGGCACCAGAGTAGCCCAGCAGGGCCTCCACGTCGGCTTTGACGTCGAAGAAATCGATGCCGTCGCGGCCGTTGGCCCAGCCTTCTGGCTGGCGGCTGCCGGTGACGACGCCGGCGATCATCGGCTGCTGCTTCAGGTCACCGAGCTGGCCGACGAAGCGCAGGCCGCTTTCGAACAGGCGCACGCGGTCTTGCTGGCGGTTGAGGTTGTGCTGCAGGGCTTTGACCAGGCCCGGCCACAGCGAGGCGCGCATGGCGGCCATGTCGCTGGAGATCGGGTTGGCCAGCAGCAGCGGCTCGACGCCGGGACTGAACAGCTCGAACAGTTTCGGGTCGATGAAGCTGTAGGTGATGGCTTCCTGGTAACCGCGGGCCACCAGCAGGCGGCGCAGGTTGGGCAGCTCGCCACGGGTTTCGGGGCGGGCTTGCGGGGCCAGGCGGGCCTGCGGGTAGCGAACCGGCAGGTTGTTATAGCCGTACAGGCGGGCCAGCTCTTCGATCAGGTCGACTTCCAGGCTGATGTCGAAGCGGTGGCTTGGCACTGTGACAGTCCACTGCCCTGCCCCGTTGGCGCTGGCTTTCAGCTCCAGGGCGTTGAGCAGTTGCTCGACTTGGGCGGATTCCATCTGCATGCCGAGCATCTGGGTGATGCGCTCGTCACGCAGGGTGATCGGCGCGATGTTCGGCAGGTGCTGCTGGCTTACGCTTTCGACGATCGGGCCGGCTTCGCCGCCGACGATTTCCAGCACCAGGGCGGTGGCGCGCTCCATGGCTTCACGGGCCAGTTGCGAGTCGACGCCGCGCTCGTAGCGGTGCGAGGCATCGGTGTGCAGGCCGTAGGAACGGGCCTTGCCGGCAACCGAAATCGGCTCGAAGAAGGCGCTTTCGAGGAACAGGTCGCGGGTTTTTGCGGTGTTGACGCCGCTGTGCTCGCCACCCATCACGCCGGCAATGGCCAGGGCCCGGGTGTGGTCGGCGATCACCAGGGTGTCGGCGCGCAGGGCGACTTCCTGGCCGTCCAGCAGGACGATCTTCTCGCCCTCCTCGGCCATGCGTACGCGGATGCCGCCGTTGATTTCTGCCAGGTCAAAGGCGTGCATCGGCTGGCCGAGCTCGAGCATCACGTAGTTGGTGATGTCGACGGCAGCGTCGATGCTGCGCACGTCGCTGCGGCGCAGGCGCTCGACCATCCACAGCGGGGTCGGCTTGCTCAGGTCGACGTTGCGGATGACGCGGCCCAGGTAACGCGGGCAGGCAGCCGGGGCGCTGACTTCGACCGGGCGCACTTCGTCGTGGGCTGCTGGTACGGCTGGCACCACCGGGCGGGTGACCGGCACGTCGTACAGCGCGCTGACATCACGGGCCAGGCCGGCCAGGGACAGGCAGTCGCCACGGTTGGGGGTCAGGCCGATCTCGATGCTGGCGTCGTCGAGGTTCAGGTACTGGCGAATGTCTTCGCCCACCGGGGCGTCGGCGGCCAGTTCCAGCAGGCCGTCGTTCTCTTCGCTGATTTGCAGCTCGGCGGCCGAGCACAGCATGCCGAACGACTCGACGCCGCGCAGCTTGGCCTTCTTGATTTTGAAGTCGCCCGGCAGCTCGGCGCCGATCATGGCGAACGGGATCTTGATGCCGGGGCGTGCGTTGGGCGCGCCGCAGACTACCTGGAAGGTTTCTGCGCCGTTGCTGACCTGGCACACGCGCAGCTTGTCGGCGTCCGGGTGCTGTTCGGTGGAGAGGATTTCGCCCACCACGATGCCGCTGAACTGGCCGGCAGCGGGGGTAACGCTGTCGACTTCAAGGCCGGCCATGGACAGGCGGGCGACCAGTTCGTCACGCGAGACTTGCGGGTTTACCCAACCGCGCAGCCACTGTTCACTGAATTTCATGCTGTTCTCCTAGAAAGTGCGTCGATTGGGCCTAGCGGAATTGCGCCAGGAACCGCAGGTCGTTATCGAAGAACAGACGCAAATCGTTGACGCCATAGCGCAGCATGGCCAGGCGCTCGGCGCCCATGCCGAAGGCGAAGCCCTGGTACTCTTCGGGGTCGATGCCGGACATGCGCAGCACGTTCGGGTGGACCATGCCGCAGCCCATCACTTCCAGCCAGCCGGTTTGCTTGCACACGCGGCAGCCCTTGCCGGAACACATCACGCACTGGATGTCGACTTCGGCGCTTGGCTCGGTGAAGGGGAAGAACGACGGGCGGAAGCGCACAGCCAGTTCTTTTTCGAAGAACACCCGCAGGAACTCTTCGATGGTGCCCTTGAGGTCGGCGAAGTTGATGCCGCGGTCGATCAGCAGGCCTTCGACCTGGTGGAACATCGGCGAGTGGGTGATATCCGAGTCGCAGCGGTACACGCGGCCCGGGCAGACAATGCGAATCGGCGGCTGGGTCGATTCCATGGTGCGTACCTGTACCGGCGAGGTATGGGTGCGCAGCAGCATGTTGGCATTGAAGTAGAAGGTGTCGTGCATCGCCCGGGCCGGGTGGTGGCCGGGGATGTTGAGCGCTTCGAAGTTGTGGTAGTCGTCTTCGACCTCAGGGCCTTCGGCGATGCCGTAGCCGATGTGGGTGAAGAACTGCTCGATGCGCTCGAGGGTACGGGTGATCGGGTGCAGCCCGCCGGTGGTCTGGCCACGGCCTGGCAGGGTCACGTCGATGCATTCGGCGGCCAGGCGAGCGTTGAGCTCGGCCTCTTCGAAGGCAGCCTTGCGTGCGTTGAGCACGTCGGTGACACGCTCTTTGGCGTCGTTGATCAGCGCACCGACCTTGGGGCGCTCGTCGGCTGGCAGGTTGCCCAGGGTCTTCATCACCTGGGTCAGCTCGCCTTTCTTGCCGAGAAATTGGACCCGGATCTGTTCCAGGGTAGTGATGTCTTCAGCGCGTTCCACGGCCTCGAGGGCTTGGGCAACCAGCGCGTCCAGGTTTTCCATGTACAGACTCCAGATACGAAATAGGGGAAGAGCTTTTGAAGGCTCTTCCCCTATCGATGACGTTTTACACCCGGCGGCCGAAACCGCCGAGTGATTGTCGTGGGTACTTAAGCCAGAACGGCTTTAGCTTTCTCGACAATCGCAGCAAACGCCGCTTTTTCGTTCACTGCCAGGTCAGCCAGAACCTTGCGGTCGATTTCGATCGACGCTTTTTTCAGGCCAGCAATCAGACGGCTGTAGGACAGGCCGTTGGTGCGGGCACCGGCGTTGATACGAGCGATCCACAGTGCGCGGAACTGACGTTTTTTCTGACGACGGTCACGGTAGGCATATTGACCTGCCTTGATGACAGCCTGCTTGGCAACGCGGAATACGCGCGAGCGTGCACCGTAGTAGCCTTTAGCCAGTTTCAGAATTTTCTTGTGACGCTTACGAGCGATGACGCCACGCTTAACACGAGCCATGAGTAACTTCCTCTATCTAAACCAGAATTAACGTACGCGCAGCATGCGCTCGACTTTTGCCACGTCAGACGGGTGCAGCAGGCTGGCACCGCGCAGTTGACGCTTACGCTTGGTCGACATTTTGGTCAGGATGTGGCTCTTGAAAGCGTGCTTGTGCTTGAAGCCGGAAGCGGTCTTCAGGAAGCGCTTCGCAGCACCGCTCTTGGTTTTCATTTTTGGCATGTTGGAACTCCGCATTCGATATAAATTACACAATAATCATCAGGCCTGCCGTGCCCGGGAGATTACTTCTTCTTTTTGGGGGCGATGACCATCATAAGCTGGCGTCCTTCCATCTTCGGATGCTGCTCAACGGTGCCGTATTCGGCGAGGTCAGCTTCGACCCGCTTCAACAGCTCCATGCCCAGCTCCTGGTGGGCCATCTCACGGCCGCGGAATCTCAGAGAGATCTTGGCCTTGTCCCCATCACTAAGGAAACGTACCAGGTTGCGTAGTTTTACCTGGTAATCTCCATCTTCCGTCCCTGGACGAAACTTGATTTCTTTGATCTGGATCTGCTTCTGGTTTTTCTTGGCTTCGTTGGCCTGCTTCTTCTTTTCGAAGAGGTGCTTGCCGTAGTCCATGACCTTGCAGACCGGCGGTACCGCGTCTGCAGAGATTTCCACCAGGTCCAGCTTCGCTTCATCAGCGATACGCAGCGCTTCATCAATCGAGACGATGCCAACCTGCTCGCCGTCTGCGCCAATTAACCGAACCTCGCGGGCCGAGATATTCTCGTTGATCGGGGCCTTCGGTACAGCACGCTTATCGTTTCTCATTTCACGCTTAATAGTCATTACTCCGATTCTTGGCGACCACGCCGGGAAACCGCTTGTGTCAGGAGCTCAGCGAACTGGGCGACGGGCATGGAGCCCAGGTCTGCGCCTTCGCGAGTACGCACAGCGACGGTTTGCGTTTCGACTTCGCGGTCCCCTATAACCAGCAGGTATGGGACCTTGAGCAAAGTATGCTCGCGGATTTTAAAGCCGATCTTCTCATTTCTCAAGTCCGACTTGGCACGGAATCCGCTACCGTTCAGTGCTTTTTCCACCTCGAGGGCGAAATCGGCCTGTTTGTCGGTGATGTTCATGACCACGGCTTGGGTCGGTGCCAGCCAGGCCGGGAACACGCCAGCGTAGTGCTCGATGAGCATGCCGATGAAGCGTTCGAACGAACCGAGGATGGCGCGGTGCAGCATGACCGGGCGAACTCGGCTGTTATCTTCGGCGATATAGCTGGCATCCAGGCGTTCTGGCAGGTTCGGGTCGTACTGCAGGGTACCGCACTGCCAGTTACGGCCGAGGCAGTCGCGCAGGGTGAACTCGATTTTCGGGCCATAGAAAGCACCCTCGCCTGGCTGGTATTCCCACTCCAGGCCCGAGTCGTTCAAGGCGTCGGCCAGGGCGCCTTCGGCGCGGTCCCACAGCTCTTCGGAGCCCACGCGCTTGGCCGGGCGGGTCGAAAGCTTCATGGCGACGTCGGTGAAACCGAAGTCCTTGTACACGTCGAGAGTGAGCTTGATGAAGTCGGCGGCTTCTTTCTTCACCTGATCTTCGGTGCAGAAGATGTGCGCGTCGTCCTGCACGAAGCCACGCACGCGCATGATGCCGTGCAGGGCGCCGGACGGCTCGTTACGGTGGCAGGCACCGAACTCGGCCAGGCGCAGCGGCAGGTCGCGGTACGACTTCAGGCCCTGGTTGAACACCTGCACGTGGCACGGGCAGTTCATCGGTTTTACCGCGTAGTCGCGGCTTTCCGAGGCGGTGGTGAACATGTTCTCGGCGTAGTTGGTCCAGTGGCCGGAACGCTCCCACAGAATACGGTCGACCACTTGCGGGGTCTTGATTTCCTGGTAGCCGTTCTCGCGCTGCACTTTACGCATGTACTGCTCGAGCACCTGGTACACGGTCCAGCCGTTGGCGTGCCAGAACACCATGCCAGGGGCTTCTTCCTGCAGGTGGAAGAGGTCGAGCTGCTTGCCGATCTTGCGGTGGTCGCGTTTTTCGGCTTCTTCGATGCGCTGGATGTACGCCGCCAGCTGCTTCTTGTCGGCCCAGGCGGTGCCGTACACGCGTTGCAGCTGCTCGTTCTTGGCGTCGCCGCGCCAGTAGGCGCCGGACAGCTTGGTCAGCTTGAACGCCTTGAGGAAGCGGGTGTTCGGCACGTGCGGGCCACGGCACATGTCGACGTATTCTTCGTGATAGTACAGGCCCATGGCCTGCTCATCGGGCATGTCCTCGACCAGGCGCAGCTTGTAGTCTTCGCCACGCTGGGTGAACACGTCGATGACTTCGGCACGCGGGGTCATCTTCTTGACGACGTCGTAGTCGGTATCGATCAGCTGCTGCATGCGCTTTTCGATGGCCGCGAGGTCGTCCGGGGTGAAGGGACGCTCGTAGGCGATGTCGTAATAAAAGCCTTCGTCGATCACCGGGCCGATGACCATGCGGGCGGTCGGGTACAGCTGCTTCACTGCGTGGCCGATCAGGTGGGCGCACGAGTGACGGATGATCTCCAGTCCCTCTGCATCTTTGGGGGTGATGATCTGCAGGGTGGCGTCGTGGTCGATCTTGTCGCAGGCGTCGACGAGCTTGCCGTCGACCTTGCCGGCCAGGGTGGCCTTGGCGAGGCCCGCGCCAATCGAGGCGGCGACTTCGGCTACGGATACCGGCTGGTCGAACGTACGTTGACTGCCATCGGGAAGAGTAATAATGGGCATGGCGCCTCCTCTCCTAGTGGTGACCCCTACCAAAGGTCACGTGGGTTGGGATGAGCCAGTACAAGATCCGGCCTGCCTTTCGTTGAAGAAAGCCTGCCTCACAGTGGCAGAGACCTTTCGGCCTGTCAGGGACGAACCAGAGTGACTGGAAGGTAAAAGTTGCAGGCTGAAAGTGGCCAGCTGCAAGCGGAGCATGCTAGCACGCGGGTTCCGTGCCAGGCAGAAATATTTGGAAATTACGCTTTGGCGGTGAACTTGTGCGGAAAATTTCCTATCAGACCTTCTGAAGCAACCTACTCTTGACGAGACCTTAACCCAAGGAGTGTCTGGTTATGCGACTTCAGTCCCTTCTGGCCGCGTGTGCCGTAAGCGCCCTGCTGCTGCCCCTGGCCGCCAACGCAGGCAATTTCCCGCCCGGCAAGGAAGCGGCCTACATGACCCAGTGCACGCAGGTGGCCGGTGGCCAGGGCGTGGACGCGGCGACGGCGAAAAAGCACTGCGATTGCGGCGCCCAGGCCATCAAGAAGAACTTCACCGATAAGGAGATCATGGACCTCGACAGCAAGGATGGCGTTGACGCCAAGCTGATGCAAAGGGCCCAGACGGTCGTACAGGCCGCCTGCAAGCCGAAGTAAGCAGGGTTTTCCGGCCAAACCACGCATCATTTGCGCTGGATCAACATCCTGCGAAGGTAAAAGGCGCTACATGCGCAGAAATGGACTATGATGTCGCCCGTGCTCCTGTAGCCTCGGCAACATTGCACCTCGAAAAAAAATCATGTTTCTGGAGATTCACCTCATGTCCAATCGCCAAAACGGCACCGTCAAATGGTTCAATGATGAAAAAGGCTACGGCTTCATCACCCCAGCAGGCGGCGGCGACGACCTGTTCGTACACTTCAAGGCCATCGAATCCGACGGCTTCAAGAGCCTGAAAGAAGGCCAAGCTGTTACCTTCGTTGCCGAGCGCGGCCAGAAGGGCATGCAGGCTGCACAGGTTCGTCCGGAGTAATTCGGATACCGCAGTAAAAAAACCCGCCACTTGTGGCGGGTTTTTTATTGGGCGATTGGCACCGCCTCGATCACCTGTAGGAGCGGCCTTGTGTCGCGAAAGGGCTGCGTAGCAGCCCCAGCGATCTTTGCGTCAACGCTGAAATCCCGGGGCTGCTACGCAACCCTTTCGCGACACAAGGCCGCTCCTACACGCCGTTAACCGCAATTCACGCGGCTGACCACGCCGTGGTCGTCCACGTTCAGGTTCAACCGCTCGGAGCGGTATTCCAGGGTGATCACGTCGGTCGGCTTGAGGATGCGGCCCAACTGCGAGCCACTGGCCTTGCGCGCCTGCTCCAGCAGCTCAGGGGTGGCCTGCTTGCCGATGGTGAAGTCGGCACCACTGGCTTCGCAGCGGCCGTCGTTGTTGGCAGGGGCCGCCGGGGCGGCGTTGCCGGTGGACGTGCCATCGGTGCTGCAGCCCGCCAGGACGGTGGCCAGCAGCAGGGTCGCCAGGGAAGCGCGGGTACGGAACATGAATCCTCCTGAAAATCGATGTGGGCATTGCACATGCGACAATTGCCCTAACTGTTTGTTGCAAAACGCCGGATTCTGCCTGAACCAAGCGCCAGACGCGAAACGCAATCGTGACCGGATTTTGCACCAAACCGAAGGTTACACCCAGGGCATCGCTTATGCTTAAGTCGCAGGGCCGTTGACACAAAGCCGTGGTTTACTGCATTCAATGGGGCGCGCAATGCCCCCTTCGGATGCCAGGACCCGGTATTCGACCCTTCACTCAAGGCCCCCGCGAGAGCCCTTCATGAGCAGTCACAGCATCGATGCCGATATCAAGGTCAAATGGGCCGAAGGCCAGAGCGCCTACAGCCCGGGCACGCCCGAGGAGCTATTGCTGATTGCCATCGACCTGCTGGTGCGCGACCGCGGCAGCGAAGCGGCACGCAGCTTTATCGACCAGGTGTTCGAGCGCTTTGCACCGCACGAAGCTATGGCAATCGAGCCAGGCGGGCGCTGAGCAGGTCGAACAGGCCCTGGGCGTCGCCCTCCTCCACCCAGTGCACGTTGGCCGGCTGCTTGAGCACGCCGTACCAGTCGGCGATGGTCTGGCCGAAGGTCGGGCCTTCGCGGCTGTCGACGGCCAGGTGGATATCACGGCCACTGAACATCTCGGGCTTGAGCAGGTAGGCGATCACGCTGGCATCGTGCACCGGGCCGCCGGGTGTGCCGTACAGCTTCATGTCGTACTGGATGTAGGCCTTGAGAATGTCCACCACCAGTTGGCTGGCGTGGTTGTTGACCGCGGCCAGTTGCTTGAGGCGCGCGTCGCTGGTGAGCAGCTTGTGGGTGACGTCCAGCGGCAGGTAGGTGAGCTTGACGCCGCTGGCCAGCACCACTTCGGCGGCATGGGGGTCGGCGTACAGGTTGAACTCGGCAGCCGGGGTGATGTTGCCGCCGTTGAAGTGGGCGCCGCCCATTACCACCACTTCCTTGATGCCCTTGACGATGTCCGGCTGCTGGGCCAGCGCCAGGGCCAGGTTGGTCTGCGGGCCGAGCATGGCGATGGTGATGCTGTGGGGTTCGGCTGCGCCCAGGGTGTCGACCAGGTACTGCACGGCATTGCCCTTGGCCAATGGCGCCTTGGGTTCGTGCACGAGTACACCGGTGAGGCCTTCTTCGCCGTGCACGTCGGCGGCATAGATGGGGGTGCGCACCAGTGGGCGGCCGGCCCCGGCGTACACGGGGATGTCTTCGCGGCGGCCCCACTCGCGGGCCAGGCGGGCGTTGCGCGAGGTCTTGTCCAGGCGCACGTTGCCGGCGACGGTGGTGATGGCGCGGATCTTGAGTTCTTCAGGCGAGGCCATGGCCAGCAGCAGCGCGACCACGTCGTCGGCGCCGGGGTCGGTGTCGATGATCAGGTCGCGCGGGGCGGCCATGAGGGTGGTGGTGGCCAGTGCGGACATGAGTACGGCTCCTTGTAGCAGGTGTTTGAACATCGGGCTCTCCTTTGCCTGTTGATTGATTCAGCTGCCGTCTCTGTAGGAGCGGCCTCGCGTCGCGAAAGGGCTGCGTAGCAGCCCCGGCGATTTTGCGTGATGCGAAGATCCTGGGGCCGCTGCGCAGCCCTTTCGCGACACAAGGCCGCTCCTACAGGGGGGGCGCGGCACCTGCTTAAACTAAAAGGTAACCCCCGCCACCAGCGCGATATTGCTGTAGGGCTGGCATTCGCCGGTGCGCACCACGGCGCGGGCCTTGCGGCTAAGGGCCTTGAACGCTTCATGGTTCAGCTGCTCGCGCACACCCAGCTCACCGGCGCCGTGCAGGCGCTCCACTTCTGCAAGGCCAGGCGGCGCAGCCTGGAACATCTCCTCGCCCAGCACATGGCGCTCGACCTGCATCTCGCTCAGCACCACCCGCAGCACGCTGGCAAAGTCCGGAATGCCGGGGGTCAGCGCCAGGTCGATCAGCTCTACCCCGGGCGGCACCGGCAGGCCAGCGTCGCCGATCACCAGGATGTCGCCATGGCCAAGCCCGGCGATGGTTCGCGACAGGGCTACGTTCAACAACGGGGTCTTCTTCATGGGGCCAGCTCCGCCAGGTAAGGGATCGACGGCTGGGCGCCGGCGCGGGTGACGGAAATCGCCGCCGCACGCTGCCCGAAAACGATTGCGTCGGTAATCGAAAAGCCATTGGCCAGGTGCGCGGCAAAACCGCCGACAAAGGTGTCACCGGCTGCGGTGGTGTCCAGCGGCTGCACGGGTGTGGCCGGAAAGTGCCGGGCGCCCTGCCCGTCTACGTACAAGGCGCCTTGGGCGCCGAGGGTGACGATCACCTTGCCCGCCCCCAGCGCGCGCAGGCGCTCGGCAGCGGCCTGCGCGCTGGCCTGGTCGGTCACCGGCAGGCCGGTCAGGGCCTCGGCCTCGCTTTCGTTGGGGATCAGGTAGTCGATATGCGGGTACCACTCGGCCGGCAGCGGGCCGGTAGCGGGCGCCGGGTTGAGGATTACCGTCTTGCCCAGCGCGCGGCCGCGAGCCAGCGTCCAGGCCACGGTCTCGATGGGCACTTCGAGCTGGCAGATGATTACATCGCAATCCTTTAGCAACGCGTCAAAGCGCTGCACCGACTCGGGAGTCAGCAGGCCGTTGCCACCGGGGATGATGACGATGGCGTTCTGGCTGGCGGCGTCCACCACGATCAGCGCCACGCCGCTGGAAACCCCCGGGCACTCGCCCACACCCTGGCAATCGACGCCCTCCACTTCCAGCGCCTGGCGCAACTGCTGGCCGTAGGCGTCGTCGCCGACGTTGCCGACCATCGCCACGCTGGCACCCAGGCGGGCCACGGCCACAGCCTGGTTGGCACCCTTGCCGCCAGGCACGGTGAAGAAGCTGTCGCCGGCGAGGGTTTCGCCGCCGCGGGGCAGGCGCTGGGCGCGTGCCACCAGGTCCATGTTGAGGCTGCCGACCACGACCACCTTGGCATCCATTGGGGTATTTCCTTAACGGTAATCGTTGAACAGGTCCGGGCGCGGCCCGGTGGATTCGCGCAGCACCAGGCGCGGGGCGACGATGCGCTGCTCGGCCTCGCCCTTGCGCGGCGCAGTGATGCGCGACAACAGCAAGGCGGCGGCGTTTTCGCCGAGCTCGCGGATCGACTGGCCGACCGTGGTCAGCGCCGGGTACACGTAACGGCTGAGCTCGATGTCGTCGAAGCCGATCACCGACAGCTCGCCGGGCACGTTGATGTTGCGTTCGGCAGCGGCGCGCAGCACGCCAAAGCCGATCATGTCGTTGCCGGCGAAGATCGCCGTGGGCCGCTGGCCGTCCAGCAGGCGCGCCGCTGCGGCATGCCCGCCGGGGCTGGTGAAGTCGCTGTGCAGCACGTGGCCGGCGGCGATGCTCACCCCGGCCTCGGCCATGGCCCGGCGGAACCCGGCCAGGCGCAACTGGCTGACGCCGGTGTCGACCGGGCCGGCAATGGTGGCGATGTCGCGGTGGCCCAGCTCCAGCAGGTGGCGGGTGGCGAGATACGCGCCGTGCTCGTGGTCGATGCGCACCAGGTCGGCCTCTACGCCCTCCAGGGCGCGGTCGACGATGACCATGGGGGTGCGCACGCAGCTCAGGCTGTCGAGCAGGTCACGGTCCTCGCCCACCGAGGCCACCACCAGGCCGTCGATGCGTTTTTCCAGCAGCACGCGCAGGTAGCTGCGCTGCTTTTGCGGGTCATCGTCGGAGTTGCACAGGATCACGCAGTAACCGTTGCGCTCGCAGGCATCCTCGATGCCACGGGCCAGCTCGGCGAAGTACGGGTTGACGCTGTTGGGCACCAGCAGGCCGATGGTGGCGGTGCTGCGCGCCTTCAGCGAGCGGGCCACGGCGCTGGGCACGTAGTCCAGCTCGGCGATGGCGGCCTCGACTTTAAGGCGCACGTGCTCGCTGACCGGGCGGGTCTTGTTCAGTACATGGGACACGGTGGTGTAGGAAATACCCGCCAGTGCCGCGACGTCTTTGATGGTTGCCATGGTTTCAGTTCCGCCGGTTCGCGCGCCGGCTGCGGTAAGTGTCGAGCACCACGGCGATGACGATCACCGCCCCGGTGATGATGCGTTTGGTAGGCTCCGAGGCGCCGATCTGCGCAAGGCCTGCGGCCAGCACCGAGATGATCAGCACACCAAAGAAAGTGCTGATGACCGAGCCGCGCCCGCCCATCAGGCTGGTGCCGCCGATCACCACGGCGGCGATCACCTGCAGCTCAAGGCCGGAGCCTGCGTTGGGGTCGGCGGCCTCGAGGCGGGAAATCTGGAACAGCGCAGCCAGGCCGGCAAGCAGGCCCATCAGGGCGAACACCAGAATCTTGTAAGGGCGCGGGTCGATGCCGGCCAGGCGCACGGCCTCTTCGTTGGTGCCGATGCCGATCAGGTAGCGGCCGAACACGGTGCGGGTCAGCACCAGTTGGGCCAGCACGATCACTGCCAGGGCGATGATGAAGGCCGGCGAAATACCAAAGGCGACCGGGTTGGAGAACCAGGCGAAGGCATCGCCGATGTAGGCGGTGCGCGAGTCGGTGAACTGGTAGGCCAGGCCCCGGGCCATTTCCAGCACGCCCAGCGAGACGATGAACGAAGGGATGCGCCAGGCCACGGTGATGCTGCCGGTGATACTCCCGGCCAGGGCAGCGATGGCCATGCCCAGCAGCGCCGCCGGCAGCACGCTCCAGCCCCAGCCGAGAATCGCCACGCTGACGGTGGAGGCGGCCAGGGCCAGCACCGAGCCCACCGACAGGTCGATGCCGCCGATGATCAGGATGAAGGTCATGCCCACCGCCAGCACCATCAGGTCGGGGATCTGGTTGGCCAGGGTGCTGAAGGTGGCGTACGAGAGGAAATGACTGCTGAGCATGGAGAACAGCACGATCATCGCCAGCAAGGCGCCGGCCAGGCCCAGGTAGGTGCCCAGGCCCAGGTAAGTGCCGCTGCGGCGTGCGGGCGCGCTGCCCGGGGTGTCGAGGGGTGTGGTTTTCATGCATCCATCCTGGGGGCTGCGTCGTGCAGCAGGGCATCACGTTTCTGGTAACCGGCAAAGGCGGCGGCGAGCAGCTGGTCCTGGCTCCAATGGTCGCGCTCGAAGGTGTCGATCAGGCGGCCGGCCGAGAGCACGGCGATGCGGTCGCAGATCAACATCAGCTCGCGCAGGTCGCTGGACACCACCACCAGGGCCTTGCCCTGGCGGGCGAGTTCGGCCAGCAGGCCGTAGATGTCGAACTTGGCGCCGACGTCGATGCCGCGGGTGGGCTCGTCGAACAGCAGCACCTGGCAGTCGCGCTCCAGCCAGCGGCCGATCACCACTTTTTGCTGGTTGCCACCAGACAACTCGCCCACGGCCTGGGCCGGGCTTGCGCTGCGGATGCGCATGGCGCTGATCTGGCGTTCGGCCAGGCTGCGCTCCTTGGTGCTGTCGAGCACGCCGGCGCGGGACACGGCGCCGAGGTTGCCCAGGGCGATGTTGGCGCTGATCGACTGCGACAGCAGCAGGCCTTCGCCCTTGCGGTCTTCGGTAATCAGGGCGATGCCGGCGTTCACCGCGGCCTTGGGCGAATCGATGTTGCGCACCTGCGGCGGCTGGCCGAGGGCGACCGTGCCGCTGTCGGCGCGGTCGGCGCCGTAGATCAGGCGCAGCAGCTCGGTACGCCCGGCGCCGATCAGGCCGGAGATGCCGAAGATCTCCCCTGCCCGGACTTCAAACGACACGTCGCGCACTTTGCCTGCGCGGTTGAGCTTGTCGACCTTGAGCAACGGCGCGCCGATCTGCCGGCGGCCGAGGTCGATGTGCTCGCCCAGCTCGCGGCCGACCATCAGGTTGACCAGCTCGTTGCTGCTGTAGCGCTGGATGGGCTCGGCGCACACCAGCTTGCCGTCGCGCAGCACGGCAATGCGCTGGGCTACGCGCTGCAGCTCTTCGAGGCGGTGAGAGATATAGACGATGGCCACGCCGCGCTGGCGCAGGCGCTCGATCTGGGTGAACAGCAGCTCCACCTCGCGGGCGGTGAGCATGGCGGTGGGTTCGTCGAAGATCAGCACGTGGCAGTCGCCGATCAGGTTGCGGGCGATCTCGACCATTTGTTGATGGCCGATGCCCAGCTCGCCCACCGGGGTGTCGGGGTCGATGGCGTCCAGGCCGACCTGAGCCATGGCGGCGGTGGCCAACTGGCGCAGGCGCTTCTGGTTGATCCAGCCCAGGCGCCCGGGCAGGTTGTCGAGGAACAGGTTTTCCGCCACGGTCAGGGTGGGTAGCAGGTTGAGTTCCTGCATCACCATGCGCACGCCGAGGCTTTCGGCCTCAGTGCGGCTGGCGGGGCCGTAGGGCTGGCCGCGGTAGCGCATGTGCCCGGTGGTGGGGGTTTCCAGGCCGCTGATCAGCTTGGACAGGGTCGACTTGCCGGCGCCGTTCTCGCCGGTCAGGGCCAGCACCTCGCCGCCGCGCAGTTCCAGCGTGACATCGCCGAGCACGGGCTGGGCGTAGGTCTTGCCCAGGCCGGTGACGCTGAGCACTACTTCATGGGCCGACATGGCCACCTCTCTCGACGTATCAATTCATCACGCCCCTGTAGGAGCAGGCTTGCCTGCGATGCGGCCACCGCGGTGGATGGCACCGGCTTTGCCGGTGATCGCTGGCAAGCCAGCTCCTACAGGGGGGGCATCAGGTCACTGGGTAATGAGCTGTACCGGCGTCTGGATGACGTTGTCGGCATCCACGTCGGGCTTCTCGCCCTTGATCATCTTCAGCGCTGCCTGAATGCCATACACGGCTTGCTGGCTGGCGGCCTGGTCAAGGGTGGCGAGCACGCGGCCATCCTTGAGCATCGGCTTGATGGCGTTGATGTTGTCGTAACCCACTACCTGCACCTGGCCGGTCTTGCCAGCGGCGCGCACGGCGGATACCGCGCCCAGGGCCATGCTGTCGTTGCCGGCCAGCAGCGCCTTCAGCTCGGGATATTCGTTGAGCATCGAGGCGGCCACGGCGTTGCCCTTGTCGATCTCCCAGTTGCCCGACTGCACCGAGACGATCTTCATCTGCGCCGCCTGCATGGCGTCCTTGAAGCCTGCGGTACGCTGCTGAGCGTTGGTGGTGGTCGGCACACCTTCGATGATGCCCACCTGGTCGCCGGCTTTAAGTTTTTGCTGGGCCAGGTAGTCACCCACCAGGCGCGCGCCCTTGCGGTTGTCCGGGCCTACGAAGGGTACGCTGATGCCTTTGCTCTTGAGCACTTCGGGGTCGAGGCGGTTGTCGATGTTGACCACGGTGATGCCGGCGTCCATGGCTTTTTTGATCACCGGCACCAGGGCTTTGGAGTCTGCCGGGGCGATCACCAGGGCCTTGGCACCGGTGGCGATCATCTGCTCGACGATACGGATCTGGTTGCCGGTGTCGGTTTCGTCCTTGATGCCGTTGGCCACCAGGTCGAAGTCGGCGGGGTGATCTTTTTGATAGGCCTTGGCGCCGTCTTCCATGGTGCGGAAGAACTCGTTGGCCAGGGACTTCATCACCAGCGCGACCTTGGGCTTGTCTTCGGCGTGGGCGGCGGACACGAGCATCAGGGATGACAATACAGCGATGGCCAAGGGGCGGCCGGAGAACGGCAGTTTCATGGAATTGACTCCGAATTTTGTGTTTTTTATCGGATGCAAACGTTTGCGGTGACTCACTATGGAAACAGACCCCGCGTTTGTCAAATCCACATCGCAAACCTTTTTTGTGGCGCGCCTCGGATTATCCGCAATTTGTCCGAAAAACCGAACAGCTTTTCTATGCTTGTTCGGGTTGCCGAACCACGGAATGTGTAGCAGCCGCACATGTCAAAAATAGTCATCATGAATATCAATGACTTGAAGATGAAAAGCGACGAACGGTAACTCTGGTACGAAATCTGCGTGAACAGCTGGCGACACACAGCAACCATCTCATTTGGAAGAGAGAAGCAGAAATGATCGATACCGCATTGAAAACCTTCACCCCTGCCGCCCTGGCCCTGCTGCTGGCCCTGCCTTCGATGGCCAGCGCCAAAGAGGCCGAACAACAACAGAAACTCGCCAACGTGGTGATTCTGGCCACTGGCGGCACCATTGCCGGCGCCGGCGCCAGCGCCGCCAACAGCGCCACCTACCAGGCCGCCAAACTGGGCGTCGACAAGCTGATTGCCGGGGTACCGGAGCTGGCCGACATTGCCAACGTGCGCGGCGAGCAAGTGATGCAGATCGCCTCGGAAAGCATCAGCAACGACGACCTGCTGAAACTGGCCAAGCGTGTGGCCGAGCTTGCCGACAGCAAGGACGTGGATGGCATCGTCATCACCCACGGCACCGACACCCTGGAAGAGACCGCCTACTTCCTCAACCTGGTAGAGAAAACCGACAAACCGATCGTAGTGGTGGGCTCGATGCGCCCGGGCACGGCCATGTCGGCCGACGGCATGCTCAACCTGTACAACGCCGTGGCGGTGGCCGGCGACAAGCAGTCGCGCGGCAAGGGCGTACTGGTGACCATGAACGATGAAATCCAGTCGGGCCGCGACGTGAGCAAGTCGGTGAACATCAAGACCGAAGCGTTCAAGAGCGCCTGGGGCCCGATGGGCATGGTGGTCGAGGGCAAGTCGTACTGGTTCCGCCTGCCGGCCAAGCGCCACACGGTCAACTCCGAGTTCGACATCAAGAACATCAGCGCCCTGCCCCAGGTGGACATCGCCTATGGCTATGGCAACGTGACCGACACCGCCTACAAGGCGCTGGCACAGAACGGCGCCAAGGCGCTGATCCATGCCGGTACCGGCAACGGTTCGGTGTCGTCGCGGGTGGTGCCGGCGCTGCAGGAGCTGCGCAAGAACGGCGTGCAGATCATTCGCTCGTCCCACGTCAACCAGGGTGGCTTCGTGTTGCGCAACGCCGAGCAGCCTGACGACAAGAACGACTGGGTAGTAGCCCATGACCTGAACCCGCAGAAGGCACGCATTCTGGCCATGGTGGCGATGACCAAGACCCAGGACAGCAAGGAGCTGCAGCGGATCTTCTGGGAATACTGATCCCCTGTAACGGCCCTATCGCGGGGCAAGCCCGCTCCCACGGCATGTATAGCGTGGGAGCGGGCTTGCCCCGCGATTTCATTCAGATGCTTACGTGATATTGCGAAACGGCCTACACTTGAATACTGTATGCACATACAGCAAACAAGGAACATCCTGTGGCCAGCACTCCCGTCGCAACTCCCGGCAGCTACGAACAACTCGGTCAGCGTATCCAGAAGATCATCAACAGCCCCACCGCCCAGCGCAGCCGCGCCGCGCTGATTTTCCGCCTGGCGCACGAAACGCCTGAAGACTGGGCCACCTTGCTGGATGAAATCGCCGAGAACGATAACGTCACCCTCGCCCACCGCGACGATGGCGGCATCCAGATTTTCTGGACAGTACCGAAAGAAGACTGACTGCCAATCAGCCCAAGGTCTGCAGGTAGGCGCTGGCCTGCTGGTAGCGGGATAACCTGGCCAGGTCGGCCGGGCCTGGGCGGGCGATGCGGCTGAGGTCGCTGTTGTCGGCAAGGTCGGCCAGCTTCACCTCACGGGCCAGCGGGTCGACACCCAGGCGAATGACGAAGGCTTCGTAGCTTTCGCCCTGGCGCCGGCTCAAGGCCAGCAGGGCGGCGAGGATTTTAAGCGGGAAACCTTCGCGAGCAAGGTCCGAGAGCGTCACCTGGGTGTCTTCCAGCACATCGTGCAGCACGGCGACGATGCGTTGCTCAGGGGTGATCACCCGCGCCATCACCCGCAACGGGTGGAGGATGTACGCCGCCCCACCTTTATCGACCTGCCCTTCATGTGCCCTGGTGGCCACCGCAATGGCCCGTTCCAGCGTTGCCATGAGGCCTCCCCCACTCAACATCCGCCCTTGTCAGCATAGCTGTGACATTGAAGCGGCGCTGTCTGTTCCGGGCCTGCAGGCGTACTGCGCAGCCTTTGTAGGAGCCGGCTTGCCGGCGATGAGGCCAACAGCCCCAGTACAACTATTTGCAGGCCAGACGCCATCGCCGGAAAGCCGACCCCTACAGAAAGGAGGACTCAGCGCTTCACGCCATGCTGGATAACGATCGAGTCGGTCCCAAGCTTGGCCATCACCTCGGCCTGGCGCGCATCGGCCTCAGGCTTGCCCGGGAACGGCCCCATCAGGACCACCGGCTTGCCGTCGCGATACTCGACCCAGGACGGGATGCCCTTTTCGATCAAACGCGCGGTCATGTCGGTCAGGGCGCCCATGTTCGGGCCCTGGATCACCTCGACATCCCAGCCTTCCGGCGCAGGCTGGTCGGCCAACTCGTCGGCGCGGCGCTGCAGGTCGGCGCCGCCGCAGATTTCGCGGATGCGCAGGTCATTCTCGGCGCCGCCCATGAGGATGTCGTACTGGCCGTCATGCTTGATGGCCACATAGCTGCGATAGGCCTCGTACTGCCCGGCGTCATCCTTGCCACGCACCTGGCCGCAGATGGAGCCATTGGTGTCGAAACGCACGTTGGCGAACTTGGCCGTCTTGGGGTTGTTCAGGTGTTCGGCCACCTGCTTGTGCACCCCTTCGACCTCGTTGTTACAGCCTGCCAGGGCCAGCACCGCCATTACCACAGCCAGTTTGCGCACGCGCGTACCTCCAGATTCGAAGGCGCGGATTCTAGCACGACAGCCGTACCCACCCCACGCGCACAATGTCACAAGCCGTGAGTTGCCTGATCGCTCGCCACTGAACGATGATGACCACGCCGAAATCATGCTGACGCCGACACGAGGAGCGTAAATTGAAGGTTTCATGCCATGGATCCGACAATTCCAGGGCCCTGCAACTCCCGCAGGACTGGCCACCTCACCTGCATGCGCTGGCAGGCGTCACGGCAGATCCACGACATTATCCGCGCACCTCTTACGTGCTGGACTTCAACATGCCGGGTGACGCTTTCGAACAACTCTGCTGGTGGCTCCTAAGTAAAGAACATACCTTGGTCGGCTGCCATCGCCTGGGACGCAGCGGCACATTCCAGGGCGGTATCGACCTGTTCGCCGAGGCGAGCGATGACAGCCATGCCCTACACGTATTCGAATGTAAAGCCTGGCGCAACTTCACCTCGAGCAGCCTGAACAATGCTATCAATGATTTCCTCAACGGCCCCTGGGCACCACTGAGCCGCTCCTTTACCTTGATCCTGGCGCAGCAGGACCTCGGCCCGATGGGCCAGCATTGGATTGAAGCGCGACAACGACTGAGGAAAGCAGGTATTGAAGGCGAAGTATGGACAGGACATGACCTGACACTAAAGTTCCAACGCCACCCCGATCTACTGGCGAAATTCTTTCCTGGTGCGCATATCGAGGCATTCGCCAATCTTTGGCAAGAGCGCGTGGGTTTCTTCGACCTCGTGTCCAAATCCGTATTTGACCCCCGCCCCCACATCGCGCACCAAGCCAAGGCATTGGTCGGGCAGCGCGACAAGTTGAGCGAACACCTACGCCAAACAGCCAATGCCCCAGGGACACTGACCGGCCCCCTAGATGATTACACCAGCATTCGCTACGAAGGCAGTCACTGGCTGTACCATGGCCCTTGGTTCTCCTTAAGCGTCTTCCTGCCTGACGAGGAGTCACCACGTGCTACAGCAGCCTTCGACTTCCATCAACGGGACCTTCAGGGCGTTACCCTCACAGTTGATCACCAGTGGCTGCTCACTCGCTTCCTGTTCAATCAAGTCGCTTTGCCATCCCGCAACTTCATCGCAGGACAAATGCCGGACGACAAGGAACGCTACATCGTAGATCTGCTTAACGGGCGACTGCTTCTGGAGAAACGAGTCGCGCAGGAGCTTGCCGATGTCGCCGACCTACTTACCGACGTGATGCGCACCGCCCTGCAAGCGCTCGAGCAAGCTTGGTCGGCCGTTGACTTCCCATTTCTCGCACAAGGCAGTTCGCACGAGGTTGCGTTAGGTGCCATGCGCCACGACGCCTGGCAATGGCTCACAGAGTTTGCCCAAATTCACGATTCCAGTAACGGCGACAGCCCTTGGCACATGTTCGACGGGCACCCAAACTTCCTCAAACCCTTCCACAGCCACGCAACGGAACGTTTTGATGCCAACCATCATGCAGTGATCGCTATCGACACAAACCACAACGCAGCGCCTTGGGATCAGGTGAATTTGCTATGGAAACCCCACCACCTGACGCACCGCGAACTGTCCAGCAGGGGCTGGTGGCCGTGCGAAACAACCTTACGGTGGCTCAATGAAGAACTGCTTCCACAGGTCAGACGCTGGAAACTGGAACGCGCCTCCGGCTCTAGCCTGGGGCGCTTGATTCATCGCAAACGATTAAAAGCATATGCACAATTGCTGGATGAGCGGCTGACAATTCGCGATCTTCGTGAGCCGCCACTGCTTCGTGACAACCAATGGACCTCAACCCTGACACAAGCTGTCGAGCAACTGAGCTTCTTCTTCAGCAGCGCATCGAGCCACAACTCTCACCTGCCCATCCAGGCGCAAAACATAGCCGACCTTTATCGGACAGTAGCAATGCTGGCAATTTACAGGCGCGGCTACGCAGGCTACATCGCAGCCTCGCTCAGCCTTGCCAGGCCAGATGACCATCAACAACTGATCAAGTCGATCCATGACTATATCAATCACTCAAAAATGGTCACGAACGCCAACGTGGTGGATCATGCATTGCGAGCGATAAAAGAATCCCTGCAAGGCAGCGATGATTTTCTAGCACCCAAAGAGCGGCAAGCGATTCAACAGTGGTTGCTCCCATTTGCTCGCATTTACGACGACGGAGTACTGGTACAGCGGCATCTCGCAAGGCGATGAAAGCTTGCCGCACCTGCCAGCATGGCCTCTTAGAACCTCGGAGCGCGTATGACCTGTCGCGACGCGCGCGCCAGGCTGCCCAATTCAAAGCAGGGGGCGTCGAGGAATTAGAGCAGAATCAAGCCCAGGCGGGCGAAGGGAAAATTTTAGAAAACAAAAAGGGCGACCCTTTCGGATCGCCCCTTCTGATATTTGGTAGGCACAATTGGACTCGAACCAACGACCCCCACCATGTCAAGGTGGTGCTCTAACCAACTGAGCTATGTGCCTGTCGTGTGGGGCGCATATTAGTGATGCGCTTTCACCCTGTAAAGCTTTTTTTTCAAAAAAATCAAAAACTTTGCGAAACACCCATCCCTGTAGGAGCTGGCTTGCCAGCGATAGAGCCATAAGCCACAGCACATCATTTGCAGGCCAGGCGCCATCGCCGGCAAGCCGGCTCCTACAGGGGCCGTATAAAAACCGGAATGCAAAAAGGGCGACCCTTGCGGATCGCCCCTTCTGATGTTTGGTAGGCACAATTGGACTCGAACCAACGACCCCCACCATGTCAAGGTGGTGCTCTAACCAACTGAGCTATGTGCCTGTCGTGTGGGGCGCATTCTACCGATTGAAAAACCCCTGTCAACTACTTTTTTAGCGCTAAGCTACTGAAACTTAAAATGTTTGTATAAAGGAGGCGTGTCGTGCCGGCCGTAAAGGATTTTCACCGGACGACTAGCGGGTGTTTATTATTATTGATAGCATCGGTACATTCGTTAAAAATATAAAACACGAGGTTTCTCGAGCATGGCCAACACCCCCTACCCCCAGTCCTACTACGCCGCCTCGGCCAACCCGGTGCCGCCACGTCCGGCGCTGCAGGGTGAGGTGGAAACCGATGTGTGCATCATCGGTGCAGGCTACACCGGCCTGTCCAGCGCGCTGTTCCTGCTGGAAAACGGCTTCAAGGTGAGCATCGTCGAGGCCGCCAAGGTCGGCTTTGGCGCCTCGGGCCGTAACGGCGGCCAGATCGTCAACAGCTACAGCCGCGACATCGACGTGATCGAGCGCACCGTCGGCCCTAAAGAAGCCCAACTGCTGGGCAAGATGGCCTTCGAAGGCGGGCGCATCATCCGCGAGCGCGTGGCCAAGTACAATATCCAGTGCGACCTGAAAGACGGTGGCGTGTTCGCCGCCCTGACCAGCAAGCAAATGGGCCACCTGGAATCGCAAAAGCGCCTGTGGGAACGCTTCGGCCACACCCAGCTGGAGCTGATGGACCAGAAGCGCATCCGTGAAGTGGTCGCCTGCGACAGCTACGTGGGCGGCATGCTCGACATGAGCGGCGGCCACATCCACCCACTGAACCTGGCCCTGGGCGAAGCCGCCGCGGTCGAGTCGCTGGGCGGCATCATCTATGAGCAGACCCCGGCCGTGCGCATCGAGCGCGGTGCCAACCCGGTGGTGCACACCCCGCAGGGTAAAGTGCGCGCCAAGTTCATCATCGTCGCCGGCAACGCCTACCTGGGCAACCTGGTGCCGGAGCTGGCCGCCAAGTCCATGCCGTGCGGTACCCAGGTGATCACCACCGAGCCGCTGAGCGACGAGCTGGCCCGCACCCTGCTGCCGCAGGACTACTGCGTCGAGGACTGCAACTACCTGCTCGACTACTACCGCCTGACCGGCGACAAGCGCCTGATCTTCGGCGGTGGCGTGGTGTACGGCGCCCGTGACCCGGCCAACATCGAAGCGATCATCCGCCCGAAAATGCTCAAGGCCTTCCCGCAGCTCAAGGACGTGAAGATCGACTTCGCCTGGACCGGCAATTTCCTGCTGACCCTGTCGCGCCTGCCGCAGGTAGGTCGCATCGGCGACAACATCTACTACTCGCAGGGTTGCTCGGGCCACGGCGTGACCTACACCCACCTGGCGGGCAAGGTGCTGGCCGAGGCCCTGCGCGGCCAGGCCGAGCGTTTCGACGCCTTCGCCGGCCTGCCGCACTACCCGTTCCCGGGTGGCCAGATGCTGCGTGTACCGTTCAGCGCCCTCGGCGCCTGGTACTACAGCCTGCGTGACCGTCTGGGCTTCTAAACGACTTTCGCGTAAGCCTTCAGGGCCGCTTTGCGGCCCATCGCGGGCAAGCCCGCTCCTACAGGAGACTGCGATCCCCTGTAGGAGCGGGCTTGCCCGCGATGGGCTGCAAAGCAGCCCCGGTTCACAGGTTTCAATGACCCAGGCTGTTGACCGCCTGCTTAGCTGCTATCTCCTGCCCCGAGCGGGCCAGTTCATCCGCCGCCTGCAACCAGCGCGCACGGTCCACCCGTGCCGGCAACTGGCGTGGCGACTGCACCAGCACTGCCCAACTGCCCTCGTTGGCCCAGGCCGACTCGAAGTCCGCGAACTTCATCAACTGCCGACGGTGCATGCCACTGCGCAGCAGCACCCGCTGCTTGTAGCGGTCGTAGCCGATCAGCACCGCGTAACGCGGCTCGCTCCACCACATCGAACCTTCCTGATAACGCACCAGCACCGGGTAACCGGCGGCCACCTGGGTGAGCAAGGCGTCCAGCTGCTTGTCCAGCGGGTAGACCACCTTGCCGTACTCGCGCGCCACCCGCGGGATACCGGTGTCCAGCGCCTCGGCGCCCTGCGGCAGGCCCAGCGCCTTGTCCAGCAAGCCCGGAGTGATCGGTGCGCCTTGCTGCGACAGCACGGCGGCCAGGGCCATGGCCCCGCTGTGGTTGGCGTTGCCACGGTAGAACGGCACGCTGCTGAGTTCGGTGCGTTGCGGCTCGCCTCGGGGGGCCGGCGGCGGAGCGCTTGCGCAGCCACACAAGGTGGCGGCGACCAGGCAGGCGGCCAATAGACGACGGTGTTTGGAGGGTGATTGCAACATGGGCACTCGCTTGTTCCGATGCCAGGCAGGCGACGCCCGGCCCTGGGCTCCGATCATAGGGCGCCGGGGCGCGCGGGTATAGCCCGGTGCGGGCTAGGAACGAAACGGCACAAGTACCAGACCTTCGGTCAATTGAACGTCACAGGGCGCCAGCTAGACTAAAGCTGTGTCTGGAGGGCGAGCCTGGCTCGCCGTAGAGATGGAGGCACACATGAGCCTGACAATGGCAATTCTGATGTTGGTGGGTATGTGGCTTAGCGTCGCTGCCGCCATGCTCTGGGGGGTGTTGCGCATCGTGCGCCGGCATTCCCACCCGCACCACCTGGCCCCCAAGGCACTGGCCAAGCCACAGGTTGCGCACCGCGCACGGCGGCATGCCGGGGCGCACTGATCTTTTGACCGATCGATAAAAGCATCGCGGGGCAAGCCCGCTCCCACGCCGGCCGTGCCGATAGCGTGGGAGCGGGCTTGCCCCGCGATGGGTTCGGGCCTGAATCAGCCTTCGGCCGCCTCACGCTTCAAACGCGCCCGGCGAGCCATGATGTTGAGCACCTCGATGGCGGTGGAGAACGCCATGGCCGCATACACATAGCCTTTCGGCACATGGGCACCGAAACCTTCGGCGATCAGCGTCATGCCGATCATGATCAGGAAGCCCAGGGCCAGCATCACCACGGTCGGGTTGTCGTTGATGAACTTGGCCAGCGGGTCGGCCGCCACCAGCATCACGATCACGGCGCTGATCACGGCGATGATCATGATCGGCAGGTGCTCGGTCATGCCCACGGCGGTGATGATGCTGTCGATCGAGAAGACGATGTCCAGCAGCAAGATCTGGAAGATCGCCGCGGTGAAGCCGATGGTCACCACGCTGCCGGTCTTGGACTCCTCTTTGGCACCATGGGGGTCGACGCTTTCGTGGATCTCCTTGGTCGCCTTCCACAGCAGGAACAAACCACCGGCGATGAGGATCATGTCCTTCCACGAGAAGGCATGGCCGAACACATCGAGCACCGGCTCAGTCAGCTGGACGATCCAGGCAACGGTGCTGAGCAGCGCCAGGCGCATGATCAGGGCCATGCTGATACCGATGCGCCGGGCCTTGGAGCGGTAGGCTTCGGGCAGCTTGTTGGTGAGGATGGAGATGAAGATCAGGTTGTCGATGCCGAGCACGACTTCCATGGCCACCAGGGTGGCCAGGGCAACCCAGGCGGTGGGGCTAGCGGCGAGTTCCAGCAAGTATTCCATGGTTCAGTCCTGCTTCCGGTCAGATGTCCTGGGTGTCTTTCTTGTCGTCTTCGGCCTTGGCCTTGCCATCGCTGCCGACCGCATCGCTCAGGGCTTGCTGGGCGGCTTCGTTGGTCTTGTCGATGGCCTGCTTGGCCGACTGCGCGGCCTGGTCGAGCATCTGCTGGGCAGATTTCTCGGCCTGGTCGCAACCGCTCATGGCAAACAGCGCCAGGGCCAGCACCAAAGGGGTACCGATGGATTTGAGTTGTAGCATGGTGTCCTCGCTTGTCGATTCCGGGCAGCGCCAGTGCGCCTGATGGGTTGGCATTCTAGTGAGGCTGAAACATCCAGAAAATTCGTATTTTCAGCGTATATACTTCGGTTTTCCCGAATCGGCAGCCGCCATGCTTAATTACCGCCAGCTTCACTACTTCTGGGCCGTGGCCCGCACCGGCAGCATCGCGCGGGCCAGCGAACAGCTGAACCTCACGCCGCAGACCATCAGCGGGCAGATCAGCCTGTTCGAGCAAACCTGGGGCATCGAGCTGTTCCAACGTGTTGGCCGCCAGCTGGAGCTGACCGAAACCGGCCGCCAGGCGCTGGGCTACGCCGAGCAGATGTTCCAGCTGGGCGGCGAGCTGGAGGCCATGCTGCGCGCCGGGCCCCAGGAGCAGATCCTGTTCCGCGTGGGGGTGGCCGACGTGGTGCCCAAGTCGATCGTCTATCGCCTGCTGGCGCCAACCATGGAGCTGGACGAGGTGCTGCGCATCAACTGCCGCGAGGACAAGCTCGAACGCCTGCTGGCGGACCTGGCGATCCAGCGCCTGGACCTGGTGATCTCCGACAGCCCCATGCCCAGCCACCTGGACATCAAGGGCTACAGCCAGAAGCTTGGCGAGTGCGGGCTGAGCTTCTTCGCCACCCCGGCATTGGCCGAGCGCCTGGCCGCGCCCTTCCCTGCCTGCCTGGACGACGCGCCACTGTTGATACCCGGCCAGGAAACCGTGCTGCGCAGCCGTCTACTGCGCTGGCTGGCCGAGCAGCAGGTACAGCCGCGCATCGTCGGCGAGTTCGACGACAGCGCGTTGATGCAAGCCTTCGGCCAGTCGGGCAGCGGCATTTTCGTGGCGCCCAGCGTGATCGCCGAAGAGGTGTGCCGGCAATACGGCGTGCGCCTGATCGGCCAGACCGAGGCGGTGACCGAGTCGTTCTATGCCATTTCGGTGGAGCGCAAGGTCAAGCACCCGGGCATCGTGGCGATCACCGAGGGTGCGCGTCGGGAGCTCTTTCACTGGTGAGCCGCTCCCCCGGCAATTTTTCATGATGCTGAAATCCTGGGGCCGCTGCGCGCCCCATCGCGGCACAAGGCCGCTCCTACAGGGGTCGCGTAACCTCCAGGCCTGCGCGATCCCTGTAGGAGCCGGCTTGCCGGCGATCACCGGCGCAGCCGGTGCCAGCTAGCACCTGGGCCGGCCTCATCGCCGGCAAGCCGGCTCCTACAGGGATCGCGCTGTTCGCCTGGCGCCCACGCCGGATGTGCTAAAGTCGCGCCCTTTCACGTAACAGAGTTGTGCTGCACATGTCCCCCATCCTCCGCCTCATCGGCCGCACCGGCCTGGTGACGCAGATCTGCATCGGCCTGTTGGCCGGTATCGCCCTCGCCCAGCTCGCCCCCGCCATCGCTCTGAAACTGGCCTTCCTCGGCAAAGTCTTCGTCAGCGCCCTCAAGGCGGTGGCGCCGGTGCTGGTGTTCGTGCTGGTGATGGCCTCGATCGCCAACCACCGCCAGGGCCAGCAAACCCACATCCGCCCGATCCTCGCCCTGTACCTGCTGAGCACCTTCGCCGCCGCCGTGGTGGCCGTCGGCGCCAGCATGCTGTTCCCCTCGCATCTGGAGCTGAACGCCAGCGAAGCTTCCCTGAGCGCCCCCGGCGGCATCACCGAGGTGATGCAGAACCTGCTGCTGAGCGCCGTGGACAACCCGGTCAGCGCGCTGGTCAACGCCAACTTCATCGGCGTGCTGACCTGGTCCATCGGCCTGGGGGTGGCCCTGCGCCATGCCAGCGACAGCACCCGGACCATGGTCGATGACCTGTCCAACGCGGTGACGCAACTGGTGCGCCTGGTGATCCGCTTCGCCCCGCTGGGGATCTTCGGCCTGGTCACCTCGACCCTGGCCCAGTCCGGGCTGCATGCACTGCTGGGCTACCTGCACCTGCTGGGGGTGCTGATCGGCTGCATGCTGTTCGTGGCACTGGTGGTCAACCCGCTGATCGTGTTCTGCAAGGCGCGGGTCAACCCCTACCCGCTGACCCTGCTGTGCCTGCGCGAAAGCGGCATCACCGCGTTCTTCACCCGCAGCTCGGCGGCCAACATCCCGGTCAACCTGGCCCTGGCCGAGAAGCTCGGGCTGCATGAAGACACCTACTCGGTGTCGATCCCGCTGGGAGCGACCATCAACATGGCCGGTGCGTCGATCACCATCACCGTACTGACCCTGGCGGCCGTGCACACCCTGGGCATTGCCGTGGATATCCCCACCGCCGTGCTGCTGAGCGTGGTGGCGTCGATCTGCGCCTGCGGTGCCTCGGGTGTGGCTGGCGGCTCACTGCTGCTGATCCCGTTGGCCTGCAGCCTGTTCGGCATCCCCAGTGAGGTGGCCATGCAGGTGGTGGCGGTCGGTTTCATCATCGGCGTGCTGCAGGACTCGGCAGAGACGGCGCTGAATTCGTCTACCGATGTGCTGTTTACCGCAGCGGCCTGTGGCGGGATGCAGCCGCGCAGCGCCTGAGGGCGCTGTCGCCGGCAAGCCAGCTCCCGCAGGGGCATACATGACCTGTAGGAGCGGGCTTGCCCCGCGATGGCGCTTTACCTAGGCTAGTGGCCTTTTCCCTCGCAACGAGACAGGGCCATGTCAGAACACGAAAACACCGGCGAAGGCCGTTTCAGCAGCGTCGAGATCCGCGTGCTCGGTTCGCTGATCGAGAAGCAGGCCACCAGCCCGGAAACCTACCCCCTGACCCTCAATGCCCTGGTGCTGGCCTGTAACCAGAAGACCAGCCGGGAGCCGGTGATGAACCTATCCCCCGGCCAGGTCGGCCAGGCCCTGCGCGCCCTCGAAGGGCAGGACATGACCCGCCTGCAGATGGGCAGCCGCGCCGACCGCTGGGAACAGCGGGTGGACAAGGGCCTGGAGCTGGTGCCGGCGCAACTGGTGCTGATGGGGCTGATGTTCCTGCGCGGCCCGCAGACGCTGAACGAACTGCTGAGCCGCAGCAACCGCCTGCACGACTTCGACGACACCGAGCAGATCCAGCACCAGCTGGAGCGCCTGATTTCCCGCGGCCTGGCCCTGCACCTGCCGCGCCAGGCCGGCCAGCGCGAAGACCGCTACACCCATGCCCTGGGCGACCCGGCAGAGATCGAGGCGATTCTGGCCGCGCGCCAGCACGAAGGGGGCGCACGCGGGGCCGCCGGTGCGGCGTCGGAGGAGCGTATCGAAGCGCTGGAAGCACGGGTTGCCGCGCTGGAGGCACGCCTGGCTCAGTTGGAAGGCTAAGCCCGGTTACTCGCTGTCGGGGAAGTTGCGGCAGCTCTTGCGTTCGGCCAGCTCCCGCTCGCTGGGGCGCTGGTCGACGAACACGGTACGGCCGTCGGCGTAGATTTCCAGGTAGCCCCAGTGCAGGTCCTGCTCTTTCTGCCCGGGCTTGGGTGGCACGAGCCACCAGGGTTCGCGGCTGATCAGGGTCATGGGTGTGGCTCCCGAAGTGGATGCCGTAATCATAGACACCCTTCAGGTTGCGTTTCGCCAGTTCCAACGCATTCGCGGGCAAGCCCGCTCCCACAGGGATGTCACAGTTTTCAAAACCTGTGATGTACCTGTGGGAGCGGGCTTGCCCGCGAAGAGGCCAGCGAAAGTTACGCCGGCGCCGAAGTACGGATCAGGTGGTCGAACGCCGCCAGCGATGCCTTGGCCCCCTCACCCACCGCAATGACGATCTGCTTGTACGGCACCGTGGTCACGTCACCGGCGGCAAACACACCGGGGATGCTGGTCTGGCCCTTGGCGTCGACGATGATCTCGCCACGCGGGGACAGCTCGACGGTACCCTTGAGCCAGTCGGTGTTCGGCAGCAGGCCGATCTGCACGAAGATGCCTTCCAGCGCCAGGTCATGGACCTGCTCGGTGCTGCGGTCCTTGTAGCGCAGACCGGTGACCTTCTCGCCATTGCCCACCACCTCGGTGGTCAGCGCACTGGTGATCACCTTGACGTTCGGCAGGCTGTGCAGCTTGCGTTGCAGCACGGCGTCGGCACGCAGCTGGCTGTCGAACTCGATCAGGGTCACCTGGGCGACGATGCCGGCCAGGTCGATGGCCGCTTCAACGCCAGAGTTACCACCGCCGATCACTGCCACGCGCTTGCCCTTGAACAGCGGGCCGTCGCAGTGCGGGCAGTAGGCCACGCCGCGGGCACGGTACTCCTGCTCGCCGGGCACGTTCATTTCGCGCCAGCGGGCGCCGGTAGCGAGGATCACGGTCTTGGCCTTGAGCGAGGCACCGCCGGCCAGGCGCACTTCGTGCAAGCCGCCGTCGGTGGCCGGGATCAGCGCTTCGCCGCGCTGCAGGTTCATGATGTCGACGTCGTACTGCTTGACGTGCTCTTCCAGCGCCGTGGCCAGCTTCGGCCCTTCGGTTTCCTGCACCGAGATGAAGTTCTCGATGGCCAGGGTATCGAGCACCTGGCCGCCGAAACGCTCGGCGGCAACCCCGGTGCGGATGCCTTTGCGCGCGGCATAGATAGCTGCCGCAGCGCCGGCTGGGCCACCGCCGACCACCAGCACGTCGAAGGCGTCCTTGGCATTGATTTTCTCGGCCTGGCGGGCACCGGCATTGGTGTCGATCTTGCCGAGAATCTCTTCAAGGCCCATGCGGCCCTGGCCGAACACTTCGCCGTTCAGGTAAATGCTCGGCACCGCCATGACCTTGCGGCTTTCCACTTCGTCCTGGAACAGTGCACCGTCAATGGCCACGTGGCGCACGTTGGGGTTGAGCACGGCCATCAGGTTCAGCGCCTGGACCACGTCCGGGCAGTTCTGGCACGACAGCGAGAAGTAGGTTTCGAAGCTGAACTCGCCTTCCAGCGCCTGGATCTGCTCGATCACCTCACTACTGGCCTTGGACGGGTGGCCGCCGACTTGCAGCAGCGCCAGCACCAGGGAGGTGAATTCGTGACCCATGGGGATGCCGGCAAAGCGCAGGCTGATGTCAGCCCCTGGGCGGTTCAGCGAGAACGAAGGGCGACGGGCGTCGCTGCCGTCCGCGCTGAAGGTAATGAGGTTCGACAGGCCGGCAATTTCCACCAGCAGGTCGTGCAATTCGCGGGACTTCGCGCCGTCGTCGAGGGAAGCAACGATCTCGATCGGCTGGGTGACCCGCTCCAGGTAGGTTTTCAGTTGCGATTTAAGCGTGGCGTCCAACATACGGGCGATTCCTTTTTCAAAACTCGGATACAAAAACGCCCAGGCGAGGTCGCCCGGGCGTTTTTACGGGGCGGTAAGTGCTTCAGCTTTGGCGGCTGCTCACCGCCCGCGATTGACACATGACCTTAGATCTTGCCGACCAGGTCCAGGGAAGGAGCCAGGGTGGCTTCGCCTTCTTTCCACTTGGCCGGGCACACTTCGCCTGGGTGAGCGGCAACGTACTGGGCAGCTTTGACCTTGCGCAGCAGCTCGGCAGCATCGCGGCCTACACCACCGTCGTTCAGTTCGACGATCTTGATCTGGCCTTCCGGGTTGATCACGAAGGTACCGCGATCGGCCAGGCCGGCTTCTTCGATCAGCACGTCGAAGTTACGCGAGATGACGTGGGTCGGGTCACCGATCAGCGGGTACTGGATCTTGCCGATGGTGTCCGAGGTGTCGTGCCAGGCTTTGTGGGTGAAGTGGGTGTCGGTGGACACGCCGTAGATCTCGACGCCCAGCTTCTGGAACTCGGCGTAGTTGTCGGCCAGGTCGCCCAGTTCGGTCGGGCAGACGAAGGTGAAGTCGGCCGGGTAGAAGAACACGACGGACCACTTGCCTTTCAGGTCGGCTTCGCTGACCTGAACGAACTCGCCCTTGTGGTAGGCGGTGGCGTTGAACGGTTTGACCTGGCTGTTGATGATTGGCATGAGAGACGCTCCTTCATGGGGTTGGAATCAGTTGATGGAGTGAATCCTACCGACTGCTCCCGATAAAGGCTCATTGGCAAAGCTCATGCTGCTGATTGGTTTTGGCTATAAGGCGGGATTATTAATAGAAGGGATTGGGCTGAGCAAAGGATTGCGCGGGGAATAACTGTTTGTGGGGTAACGGCCTTTTTTCGCCTGTGCCGGCCTCATCGCCGGCAAGCCGGCTCCTACAGGTACAGCGCAGGTTTGAGGGCTACGCGATCCCTGTGGGAGCGGCTTCAGCCGCGAACACCGGCGAAGCCGGTGCCAGGCGCTAGCGGGTCACAGTCCGCATGGTCACGAACTCTTCGGCGGCAGTCGGGTGCACGCCGATGGTGTCGTCGAACTGCTGCTTGGTCGCCCCGGCCTTCAGCGCAATGCCCAGGCCCTGGACGATCTCGCCGGCATCCGGGCCGACCATGTGGCAGCCCAGTACCTTGTCGGTGTCGGCGTCCACCACCAGCTTCATCAGGGTCTTTTCCTGGATGTCGGTGAGGGTCAGTTTCATGGCGCGGAAGCGGCTTTCGAAGATCTGCACCTTGTGCCCGGCGGCCAGCGCCTGCTCTTCGCTCAAGCCAACAGTGCCGATCGGCGGCTGGCTGAACACCGCCGTGGGGATGTTCTGGTAGTCCACCGGGCGGTACTGCTCGGGCTTGAACAGGCGTCGGGCCACGGCCATGCCTTCGGCCAGGGCCACGGGGGTCAGTTGCACGCGGCCGATCACATCGCCGATGGCCAGAATCGACGGCGCGGTGGTCTGGTACTGCTCGTCCACGCGGATGTAGCCGCGCTCATCCAGCTCCACGCCGGTGTTCTCAAGGCCCAGGTTGTCCAGCATCGGCCGGCGGCCGGTGGCGTAGAACACGCAGTCGGCGACCAGCTCACGGCCATCCTTGAGGGTGGCCTTGAGGCTGCCGTCGGCGAGCTTGTCGATGCGCTGGATGTCGGCATTGAACTCAAGGTTCAGGCCGCGTTTTTCCAGCTCTTCTTTCAGGTGGGTGCGCACCGAGCCGTCGAAGCCGCGCAGGAACAGGTCGCCGCGGTACAGCAAGCTGGTGTCGGCGCCCAGGCCCTGGAAGATGCCGGCAAACTCCACGGCAATGTAACCACCACCGACCACCAGCACCCGGCGTGGCAGGTCTTTGAGGTAGAACGCCTCGTTGGAGGTGATCGCCAGCTCCTTGCCGGGGATGTCCGGCACCTGCGGCCAGCCGCCGGTGGCGATCAGGATGTTCGCTGCGCTGTAGCGCTGGCCCTCGACCTCCACCTCGTTGGCGCCGGTGATGCGCGCGTGGCCCTGCAGCAGGGTCACGCCGCTGTTGACCAGCAGGTTGCGGTAGATGCCGTTGAGGCGCTCGATCTCGCGGTTCTTGTTGGCGATCAGCGTGCCCCAGTCGAAGTGGCCCTCTTCGAGAGTCCAGCCGAAGCCTGCGGCCTGTTCCAGTTCATCGGCGACGTGGGCGCCATATACCAGAAGTTTTTTCGGTACGCAGCCGACGTTGACGCAGGTGCCCCCCAGGTAGCGGCTTTCGGCCACCGCCACCTTGGCGCCAAAGCCTGCGGCGAAGCGCGCCGCGCGAACACCGCCGGAACCGGCGCCAATCACGAACAGATCAAAATCGTAAGCCATGCAATGAGTCTCCTGGGCAGGCGCCCAGCATAGCGCCGTTGGCGCCTGCAAACAAAAAAGCCACCCCAGCAGATAGCCTTTCGCCAAAAAGCACTGGGGCCGCTTTGCGACCCTTCGCGGGTAAACCCGCTCCCACAGGTACAGCGCAGGCCGTGTGGGAGCGGGTTTACCCGCGAAGGGCTGCGCAGCAGCCCCAATGCAGCAAAAGCACTACCCCGAAAGGTGGCTTAAAACCAGTCAGTGCTTATCAGTAAGCCTTGCCAGCCTTGTAGAAGTGCTCGAAGCAGAAGTTGGTCGCCTCGATGTAGCCTTCGGCGCCACCGCAGTCAAAACGCTTGCCCTTGAACTTGTAGGCAATCACGTTGCCTTCGGCAGCCTGTTTCATCAGCGCGTCGGTGATCTGGATCTCGCCACCCTTGCCCGGCTCGGTCTGTTCGATCTTTTCGAAGATGTCCGGGGTGAGGATGTAGCGGCCGATGATCGCCAGGTTGGACGGGGCGTCTTCAGGTTTTGGTTTTTCGACCATGGAGTCGACACGGAAGATGCCGTCCTTGATCTCTTCGCCGGCAATGACGCCGTACTTGTTGGTTTCCTGCGGGTCGACTTCCTGGATGGCGACGATCGAGCAGCGGTACTTCTTGTACAGCGCGACCATTTGCGCCAGCACGCCGTCACCTTCGAGGTTGACGCACAGGTCGTCAGCCAGCACCACGGCGAACGGCTCGTCGCCGATCAGCGGGCGGCCGGTGAGGATGGCGTGGCCCAGGCCTTTCATTTCGGTCTGGCGGGTGTAGGAGAACGAGCACTCGTCCAGCAGGCGACGGATGCCGACCAGGTATTTTTCCTTGTCGGTGCCCTTGATCTGGGTTTCCAGCTCATAGCTGATGTCGAAGTGGTCTTCCAGGGCACGCTTGCCGCGGCCGGTGACGATGGAGATCTCGTTCAGGCCGGCGTCCAGTGCTTCTTCAACGCCATACTGGATCAGTGGCTTGTTGACCACCGGCAGCATTTCCTTGGGCATGGCTTTGGTAGCGGGCAGGAAGCGGGTGCCGTAACCGGCGGCCGGGAACAAGCATTTCTTGATCATATACGTCCTTAACGAAGGGCTTTGCGTACGAATTTCGGCGCAGTCTAATCAGGCGGCGGTCACCTTACAATGCCCCACCCTCGGCCGGCCGATGCCATGATAGAGATATCCCAGTGTAGTTAGTTCCGACGGATCGTAAATATTGCGCCCGTCGAACAGCACCGGCATGCGCATCAGGCCGCGTACGCGGCGAAAATCGGGCTGGCGGAACTGCTTCCATTCGGTCACCAGCACCAGTGCGTCGGCCCCCTCGACGCAGGCGTAGGGGTCCTCGCCCAGTTGCAGCTGGCCACTGGCAAGCGCCTGCGGGTAACGTGTTGCCACCCCCGCCCACGCCGCCGGGTCGCAGGCGCGCACCCGCACCCCGGCCGCCAGCAAGGCATCGAGCAGCACCAGGCTGGGCGCTTCGCGCAAATCGTCGGTGCCCGGCTTGAACGCCAGCCCCCACAGCGCCACCTGGCGCCCACGCATGAACCCGCCAAAATGCTGCTGCAAGGCCTGGAACAACAGGGTCTTCTGCTCGGCATTGCGCGCCTGTACCGCCTTGAGGATGCTCGGCTCGAAGCCCTGCTGCTCGGCGCAATGCACCAGCGCCCGCACATCCTTGGGGAAGCACGAGCCGCCGTAGCCGCAGCCTGCGTAGATGAAATGGCTGCCGATGCGCTTGTCGCTGCCGATGCCATGGCGCACCTGTTCGATGTCCACCCCCAGGTGAGCACACAGGCCGGCCAGTTCGTTGACGAAGGAGATCTTGGTGGCCAAAAAAGCATTGGCCGCGTACTTGGTGAACTCGGCGGCACGCGGGGTCATCAGCAGAATGCGCTCGCGGTTGCGCACGAACGGTGCATACAGCCGTTGCAGGCACTGCCCGGCCTGTTCGCTGTCGCGGCCGATGATGATCCGGTCAGGGCGCAGGAAGTCCTCGATGGCACTGCCCTCCTTGAGAAACTCGGGGTTGCTCGCCACCTCCACGGCAAAGCGCGCACCGCGCTCGCGCAGGCCGGCAGCAATGTGCCGGGCAACGCGCTCGGCGCTGCCCACCGGCACCGTCGACTTGTTCACCACCAGGCAGGCGCGCGGCAGATGGCGGCCCAGGCTGTCGGCCACCGCCAGCACATGCTGAAGGTCGGCCGACCCGTCCTCAAGGCTCGGCGTGCCGACGGCGATGAACACCACCTCGGCCTTGGCCAGGGCCGGGCGCCATTGGTCGGTGAACGACAGCTGGCCACTGTGCAGGCCCTCTTGCAACAGGGCTTGCAGGCCGGGTTCGTAGATCGGGCAGTGGCCCTCGCGCAACTGCGCCAGGCGCGCCTGGTCGCGTTCCAGGCAGACCACGCGGTTGCCCATTTCGGCAAAACAGGCCGCCGTGACCAACCCCACGTACCCTGCCCCGATCACACACAGTTCCATGGCCACGCTCCTGGCTAGATGTTGCGGCCATTGCAGCGGGCTGGCGTTGCAGCATGGTGACGGGTGTGGGGCAGGCAGATGACGGTACTCACGCCCATATGGGCATTGCCCCTTGTCGGATCACGGCCCGCAAGGCCATTGTTGATTTCAAGTCAAAGGACCTTGGCCTGCCGATGTCTTAATCCCGCCAGGCAAAAGCCGCACACTGCCGGCCATCCGCTGGAACACCGACCACACTGTCCCGGCACCTTCACTGATCAGGAGTTCCCCATGAGCATTCCACCCTTCGGCCTGGGCACCTTCCGCCTGACCGGCCAAGCTGTCATCGACTCGGTCAAGGCCGCGCTGGAACTGGGCTACCGCGTCATCGACACCGCGCAGATCTACAAGAACGAGGCCGAAGTCGGCCAGGCCATCGCCGAAAGCGGCGTACCGCGCAACGAGCTGTTCATCACCACCAAGATCTGGGTCGACAACTACGCCGCCGACAAGCTCATCCCCAGCCTGCGCGAAAGCCTGGCCAAGCTGCGTACCGAATCTGTCGACCTGCTGCTGATTCACTGGCCGGCCCCGGGCAACGGTGTCGAGTTGCGCGAATACATGGCCGCGCTGGCAGAGGCGAAAAAACTCGGCCTGACCCGCCAGATCGGCGTGTCCAACTTCAACATCGAGCTGACCCGCCAGGCCATCGAAGTGGTTGGCAAGGGCGAGATCGCCACCAACCAGGTCGAGCTCAGCCCCTACCTGCAAAACCGCAAGCTGGCGGCATTTCTGCAAGAACAAGGCATCACCGTGACCTCGTACATGACCCTGGCCTACGGCAAGGTGCTCAAGGACCCGGTTTTGGCCGAGATCGCTGCCAAGCACAAGGCCACTGTCGCCCAGGTGGCGTTGGCCTGGGCCTTGCAACTGGGTTATGCGGTGATTCCGTCGTCGACCCAGCGCGAGAACCTGGCCAGCAACCTGCTTGCCCAAAGCCTGCGCCTGGATGCCGAGGACATGGCACGTATCGAGGGGCTGGAGCGCAATGGCCGTGAAGTCAGCCCGGACGGCCTGGCGCCGGCCTGGGACTGACCTCTCGCAAGGCACCACGATCTCTGTGTAGGAGCGGCCTCGTGTCGCGAATGGGCTGCGCAGCAGCCCCAGAATATCGGCACCATGCAAGATCGCCGGGGCTGCTGCGCAGCCCTTTCGCGACACAAGGCCGCTCCTACAAAGGCCCTGCGGTGTTGCACGACCGCCCTCACCTTTCATGACATTTGCATCGCGGAGTTCCCGATGAGCACGCTTTCCCCCAAACGGGTCCTGTTCGCCCTGGCCATCGGCGCCTTCGGCATCGGCACCACCGAATTCACCCCCATGGGCCTGTTGCCGGTGATCGCCGAAGGCGTCGATGCCAGCATCCCCAGCGCCGGCATGCTGATCACCGCCTACGCCATCGGCGTGATGGTCGGCGCACCGATCATGACCTTGCTGTTCAGCCGCTTCGGCAAACGGGCCGCGCTGATGATGCTGATGGGCATCTTTACCGTCGGCAACCTGCTCTCGGCCCTGGCACCGGACTACTACACCCTGCTGGCCTCGCGCCTGATCACCAGCCTCAACCACGGCGCCTTCTTCGGCCTGGGCGCGGTGGTGGCGGCCAGCGTGGTGCCCAAAGACAAACAGGCCAGCGCCGTGGCCACCATGTTCATGGGCCTGACCATCGCCAACATCGGCGGCGTGCCAGCGGCCACCTGGCTGGGCCAGCAGGTAGGCTGGCGCATGGCGTTTGCCGGCACTGCGGTGCTCGGCCTACTGGCCATCGCCGCGCTGTGGCTGGCCCTGCCCAAGGGTGAACGCGGCCAGGTGCCCCATGTGCGCAAGGAACTGGCGGTAATCGCCCGCCCCAGCGTACTGCTGGCCATGGCCACCACGGTGCTGGGTGCCGGCGCCATGTTCACCCTGTACACCTACGTTGCCCCGGTGCTGGCCGAACTGACCGGCGCCTCCGATGCCTTCATCACCCTGGGCCTGGTATTAATCGGGGTCGGCTTCACCCTGGGCAACAGCCTGGGCGGCAAGCTGGCGGACTGGTCGTTGGATGGTGCAGCGCGGATCTTCCTCGGCGCGCTGGCGGTGATCATGCTGCTGATGCCGCTGGTACTGGGCAGCCATATCGGCGCGGCCATCGCCCTGCTGGTGTGGGGCATGTTCACCTTCGCCGTGGTACCGCCGCTGCAGATGCGGGTGATGACCGCTGCCATCGAAGCGCCTGGGCTGGCCTCGTCGATCAACGTCGGTGCGTTCAACCTGGGCAATGCCCTGGGCGCGGCGCTGGGTGGTGCGGTGATCAGCCTGGACCTGGGCTATGGCGCAGTGCCGATGGCCGGTGGCGTGCTGGCGGCGGCCGGGCTGCTGCTGGTGTGGCTGGGCGGGCGTGGCAAGGTGGCCAAACAGGCGGTCGGCAGCGCGCTGTAGCAGCATTCGCGCCCCCTGTAGGAGCCGGCTTGCCGGCGATAGGGCCTGCAGCCCGAGCACATCGATGCAGGCCCGGCCTCATCGCCGGCAAGCCGGCTCCTACAGGGGGCCATCATTTCGCCCGGCGAAACTATCAAGTGCCGCCAAGGGGCATTCCCCCTCCCGTGCCGCAGGGCTACGCTTCACCGGGCCAACACAGCCCAGAGGAGCCCGCCCATGTCCCGCCCACCGCTGCCCCCCTTCACCCGCGAAACCGCCATCGAGAAAGTACGCCTGGCCGAAGACGGCTGGAACAGCCGCGACCCGGCCAAGGTAGCCCTGGCCTACACCCTCGATACCCGCTGGCGCAACCGCGTGGACTTCTGCCGCAACCGCGACGAAGCCCAGGCGTTTCTGGTGCGCAAGTGGAACCGCGAACACGACTACCGCCTGATCAAGGAACTGTGGGCCTTTGCCGGCAACCGCATCGCCGTGCGCTACGCCTACGAATACCGCGACGACAGCGGCCAGTGGTACCGCGCCTATGGTAACGAGAACTGGGAGTTCGCCGAGGACGGCCTGATGCGCGAGCGCCATGCCAGCATCAACGAAATGCCCATCAGCGAAGCCGAGCGAAAGTTCCGCTGGCCGCTGGGCCGCCGGCCCGACGATCACCCCGGGTTGAGCGAATTCGGCTTCTGACTCGCAGGATATTACTGGTGCAGGCTGCAACGGCCTGATGCATATGCCAGCGATGTTGCCCGTGAGGGCCCTATCGCTGGCAAGCCAGCTCCTACAGGGGCCGCGTCGGCCTGGCGGCGGTGATAACCCTGTAGGAGCCGGCTTGCCGGCGATGAGGCCGGTACAGGCAGCGCACCGCAGCCCTCCCATCGCGACTCATGGTCGTAGCCTCCTCTACAACGGATAACGCACGAACGCCTCATCGGTGAGCGTTGCGATCAGCGCCGTGCGTGCGGCCTCGCGGGCCGCGCCGATCTCGTCGACTTTTTTCAGGTAGTCGCCTTCGGCAAGGCTGCCAACGCTGGCCTCAAGCGCTTCGAGCTGCTCATGAAAAGGCTGGTCGCAGGCTTCGAAACGCTCGGCATACGCCTGTTTAAGATAGGCCTGCCAGAACGGCCGCTGTGCCAGCGACTGCCCCTGGCGAACACCACGTTCGGCCATCAACACCTGGCCACGCACCCGCAGCAAGCGCGCCCCGGACAACTCCGCGACTCCGCCGTAGCGCATGCTCCCCGGCTGCCCCGGCAAGCCGAGGGTGGCGGCCAGGCGCACGCGGTACGCCAGGCGCACCTCGATCTCGTCCACATCATCCCCGTCGTCCAGACGCGCCTGGATATCCTCGGTGGCCGCCAGGTCCACCTCATCGAGCCGAAACAGCGCGCGCCCCAGGCGCATCAGCTCCGCTTCCGCCGCCAGGCCGCTCAGCCCTGCGGTGCGCAGGTGCACCCAGGACTGCACCTCCAGCTGGCTGAACACTAAAGCCACGCTATCGCTGCAGGAGGTCGGTTCGCCGGCCAGCTCGAACAGGCGCTCACGCAGCTCGGTGTTCTGCTCGCAGGCCTCGATCACCTCCCACACACGTCGCCCAAGCTCTTTGGGCTGACGTTGGTATTCCCCGGTATCGTGCAGATCGGCCAACAGCCGAAAAAAGTCCTCCGAACCGGGCTCTTCGCTCAACGCGTTCCATAGCAATCGGCGCCCCAGGCGCTGGTCGGCCTCAAGCATCGCCAACCAGGCATCCCGGCGCGCGTCGCCGAACGCCTCATGCTTTGCCAGGCTGCGCGGACGGTCCTCTGCGCCACCCTCAAAGCTGCGCCAGCGCGCGTCGCTGACGGCATCCAGCGGATTGTCGTGCAGGTGAATACGCGCCAACAGGCGAGCCGGCTGCGTGTAGTAGGCCGAACTCAAGTGGGTGATACGGTTATCGCGCAAGTCGGCGAACTCAAGGTTGGCCTGCTGGGTCAACCCCTGGGGCACCTCGCTGAGCCCGGTGCCGCGCAAACTCACCTGGCGCAGGTAACGCAGGCCCGTCAGGCGTGGCGCTGTCACCAGGGAATTGCGGCTCAGGTTCAGGCGCCGCAACTGGGTCAGGCCGGCCAGCAGGCGGTTGCCCTGGGTATCGAGCACGATCTGGTTGTCGGCCAGTACCAGGCTGCGCAACTGGGGCAACTGGCCAAGGGCCGGGGGCACCTCGCGTAGCTGGTTGCCGCTCAGGTCCAGGTGCTGCAGGCGGCTGAAGCGGCCGATGAAGTCCGGGTCCAGTTCGGTCAGGCCAAGCCCGCGCAGGGTCAGGTGGGTGACATTGTCGAACCGCAGCGGCGCCTTGACAGGCGGCAAAGCCCCCACCACCTCACCCTCGATGCGCAGGTGCACGTCGGCGCTTGCCGAGCGCACCGACTGCGCCCGCCAACCGGCAAGCAACTGCCCGGCCACCCGCACCCGGCTGCGCTGCAGGCCCTCCCCGGCGGCGTGCTGCCAGGCCTGCAGGCTGCTCTTCAAGGTGGTCAACTGCTGCTGCAACACGCTCAGGTGGCTCCAGATATTGACCTGTTCCTGGATGCGCTCGCGCACGAACAGGCGGGCCTGGTCGTCGCTGAAGGTCGGGTAGATGCGCTTGAGCACATGGTAGGCCGAACGCAGCCCGTGCTGGCTGCGGCCACTGAGCGGGTAACCCAGGCGTCCGTCGCCCAGGCGCACTGGCGGGCGGATATTGCCCCCGACCGGTACCAGGCCGATGAGCCGCGCCACCGCCTCACGGTCCCCCACCGCACGTGCCATGAGTGCATCGGCCCACTGCTGGCCGGTAAGGTCTGGCAGCCCCAGGCCCAGGCGTTGCGCCAGATCCATGTGCAGCAGCAATGCCTGGGCCAGGCTGTCGTTCGGCTTCGCCAGCGCCAGGGCTTTACCCTGTGCATCCAGCGCCTGGTAGCCATCGCTGCCCTTGACGATGCGGCGCACATCCGTGGCACTGGCGGCGCCCTGCGAGGCCAGCAGGGTACCGTCCGCGTTTACGTCACGTACCTCGACGCGCACGGCATCGGCCCACGGCGCCAACTCGTCGCTCAAGGCCAGGGCGAGCCGGCAGGTGTCAGGGTTACCCGCCGCGTGTTGGCGCAGCCCGGCAAGGGCACGGTCCACGCGGCTGTCGCGCAATGCCCAGCGGGCGCTTTCGGCCAATGCCAGCGGCACCCGGCGGGTCGCCAGCAGGCGGTTGCGCAGCTCGCTGCTGGCCTGGCTGGCGATCTCCTCGGCACAGCGCACCGTCAACCCCGGGAAGTCACGCAGCAACAGCTGCCCTGCCGCCGTCGCGGGTGGCTGCAAGGCGGCCAGCTGTTGCGTGAAAGTTGCCGCGTCCAGGCTTGGCGATGCGCCATGCAGCCGGTGGCGTTCAATGGCATCGAGCAAACGCGCAGGCGCCGGGGCCTGTTCCAGGTGCAGGTGGCGCAGGCGCTCCTCATCAAAGCCTGTGGCCTCGGCCACTGCAACGGCGCTGGCGTCGTCAACCGCGGCCAGCTCAGGCCCCAGGCGGCGCATCAACTGCCCGGCCCCTTGCCAGTGCTGCGGGCTCTCCAGTGTGTGCCGCCAGCCACCGGCACCGTTGCCCAACAGCTGCGGGCGGTAGGCGTCTTGGCGGCCGGGGTGTTCGATGTGCCATACATCGCCAGTGCCCTCACGGCTGACCCGATAGCGCCCGTCTTGCACACGCAAGCGCCCTGCTTCAAGGGTATCGAGTGCCCCCTGCTCTTCAGGCAACCGATACCCCGTCAAGCGTGGATCGCACAGGCGCATCTGCCCGCCCTTTGCTTCAACCGGCACCAGTTCATCCACAAAGCCGACACGCTCAAGCACCTTGCCCGCCGCCTTCACCCCCACATGCAGGGCGGCCATGGCTGCCACATTGGCGGCAACGGCGAACACATGCCCCAGGGCGCCTTCGCGGTCACCCAGCGTCCAGTCTTCATAGCCTTCGTACAGCTCATGGGTGAGCTGCAGCGCAGCGACCCCGAGCATCGCCAGGCCGAGGCCCGGCACAAACAGCCCGGCCAGGTTGAGCAGGTCCAGGCCGAGGTCGAGGTAACCTTGCAGGCGCGCCTCGCGGTCCGTGCTGTCGACCTGCGCGGTGGGCACCGCCAGCACCCGTGCATCGCCGAGGATCTTGTCGACCTGGGCCTTGCGCAACTGCACGAACAGGTCACCGCTGATCGCTTCGCTGCGGCCATCCAGCACGACCGCGGTATCACCGGGCTCAGCCAGCAGCCCAGCCAGCACACGGCTGAAATCTGCCCGGTCCGCCTCGCCGATGAAACGCTCGAAGAACGCGGCGTAGCCGGCCTTGCGAAAACGCTTGCCCAGCCCCTGGTAAAAGCGCTCCCAGGACGCATGCTGGCCCAGCTCCAAGTGAGGGTCGCCGGGGAACCAGGCGATCAACCCCTGCACACGGGCGTCCGGCTTGTTGCTCTGACGCACCTCGAACACCACCGGCCCCACCACGGCCTTGCCCAGCAGGCGCAAGGTGAACGGCTTGAGCACCGCCGTACCTGCGGGCACCGTGGCCCCCGTGGCGACCAACGCCAGCAACTGCCGGTAACCCTGCTCGTCCAGGTCACCGGTGAGGCGGGCCAGGCGCGCACGTGCCTCCAGGTTGCCGCGCAGGGCCGCTGCCAGCTGCTGGTTCAGTGCATCGAGCTTCACCGGGTCGTCCGGGGCGAAGTGCCCTTGCAGATAAGCCTGGTAGCGGCCACCGATATTCGTTTCACGGCAAACCTTGGTGAACAGCTCGTAGGTCAGCGATTGCCGATGACCTTCGCTATCGACGAAGGTCATCGGCACGCCGCTGGCATCCAGAACCCGGCATTGCCCGATGCATGCCTCGTCCGCCTCGAAATTGTGCAGGGCGCATGCCAGCAGGCTGCGCCGCGTCTGTCGGCGTATGGCGGGGTTGTTCACGGTCGGCGAAAGCGGTGGGCTGACTTCCCACCATTTGCGTTCGAGCACCGAGTTGCGCACATCCAGGCCCGGCCCGACCGCTTGCAGGGCCTTGTGCAACGCGTCCCGCGCATAGTCATCGAGGGGCGTTACCTCGCCCAGCAAGGTGCTCAGCGTGTGCTGGGCTCGTTGCTGCTCGAGCAACGCCTGGTGCAGGGCGCTGCGGTGATCGTCGCTGGCGTTCGTCAACCAGGCGGGCAGACGGTGGGCGATCAACCCGTCGATGGAATCGGGCGCGATGGAGGGGATGGTCATGGTGTGCGGCCTCGGTCATGGAAAACCGCAGCACACCACGACCCGCCGTCCTGGCTGCGCTACATATGGCTTGCGTGCCGGGCGAAGGCCTCTTCGCTGAGGGTTCGCAGCAACCCTGCCTGGGCCGCCGTGCGGGCCTGGGCAATGGCCTCGCCAGCCTGCAGGTAGGCGTGGTCCTGAAGGTTGGCGGCGCTGTCATACAGCGCATCCAACTGCGCGTGATAGGGAAGGTCCAGGCGTTCGAAGCGCTCGGCATACCGCTCGCGCAGGTAAGCCTGCCAGTAATCACGCCCCGGCAGCGAGGCCACCAGCGCCTGCGGCGTCTCGGCTGCCAGCACCGCCCGGCGGGCGGCGTCGACATGGGCCTGGGTCACCCCGCTGGCATGGGCGTAACGCATGCTTGCGGGCTGGTCGGGCAAGCCCAGCCGCGTAGCCAGGTTGACCCGGTAGGCCAGGAACACCTCCACGTCGTCCGGTTGGCTGAACTGCCCGGGCGCACCGGCCTGGGCGGCGCGCCAGGCTTGCTCGGCCTGCCGGTAATGCTCACTGGCCAGGCGCTGCACCTGGTCCAGACGAAACTCCGCGCGCGCCTCGAGCAGCAATTCGCGCTCCAATGCAAGGCCAGACAGCCCGGCTGTGCGGCGGATCACCCGGGTACGCGACTCGAGGGCACTGAACACCAACAACAGGCGGTCGGCGCAACTGCCCGGCCCGGCCGCCTGCTGGAACACGGCATCGCGGATCTGCTCGTTCTGCTCGCAGCATTCGATGACCTGCCAGACCCGGTCGCGCCAGGCGCCCGGTGCCTGGCGAAACTCCGCCGACTGACCGAGGTCGCCAAGAAAACGAAAGAAATCCTCGCCTCCCGGCGCCTGGCGCAGGCTCTGCCAGCTGGCCATTCTTGCGCCACGGCGCCTGTCGAGCACGGCGCCAAGTAAGTGCTCGAGGGTGGTGCTGTCGTCTTCGACATGCTCGCGGCTGGCAGCACCTTGGCCATCCGGCAGGGCTGCGGCCAAGCGCTCGGCGCTGTCCTGGTCCAGCGGGTTGTCATGCAAGGCCAGGCGTTGCAGGCGCTGCTGGGGTTCGGCAAGCAACGGTGGGGTGAGGTGCTGGATACGGTTGCCGCGCAGGTCGGCGCTTTCCAGCAAGGGTGGATGCAACACATCTGCCGGCACCTCGGTCAACCCGCAAACCCGCAGGTTGAACTGGCGCAAGCGGCGCAGGCGGCTGAAGTCCGGGCGCTGCCCCAACGGGTTGAAGCCAAGGTCAAGGCGCTGCAGGGCACTCAACCGGTCAAGCCGCCCCTGGCCTGCGCCATCCAGCACGATACGGTTGTCACCCAGGCGCAAGTCCTGCAGCTGGGTGAGGTGCTCCAGGCCTTCGGGAAAACGGCTCAGCCGGTTGTGCCGCAGGTTGAGTACCCGCAGGTTGGGGAAATGCCGGAAGAACTCGGGGTTGATCGCCTCCAGCGCCATGTCGCGCAAGGTCAGTTCGGTGATGTGGTTGAACTGCAGGCCGGCAGGCAATGACGGCAGGCTGCCGACCCGCGTGCCATCCAGCGAAAGACGATGCTCGAAGTCGCCGAGGTGGCCAGGCTTGCGCCGCCAGCAGCGGCGAATGATCTTGCGCGCCCGTTGCCGGCCGAGCAGGCGGGAGAAGCCGACGGGTTCCCCACCCCATTGGCTCAAGGCTGCGTCCAGGGCGGTAAGCTGGGCCTGCAGGCCACGAACATGCTCCCACAGCCCGACGCCTTGTTCGCGCAGGCCATTCAGGTAAGCCTCCAGCTGAGCCTCGGCCAGGGTCGGATACACCTGCCGCAGCCCGCGCAACAGCGCTTGCTGGCTGCCCTGGCCACGCCCGCTCAACGGGTAGCCCAGGCGGCCATCGCCCAACCGTACTGGCGGGCGAATACCTGCACCGACCGGTGCCAGGCCAATGGCCCGGGCGGCCTGTTCGCGCTGCTCGCCAGCCCGCCCGGCCAGCGCCTCGACCAGGGTGTCGGCAGTGGGCTGCCCAAGCAGCGCCTGATGCTCGGTCGAGAGCCCGTGCACGAGCGCCTGGCCGAGGCTGTCGGTGGTGTTCGAACCCGGTAACCGCTGGCCTTGGCCATCGACACAGGCATACCCCTGGCCAGTGCGCACAACCCATTGAGCCTGCGCGGCCTGTTCGTCCCCTGCCCTGGCTAGCACCCGCCCCTGGGCACTGCCCTCGCGAAGCTCGAGGCTGGCGCCTTCAGGCCAGGGGGCCAGGCCTTCGAGCATGGCCAGGGCCAGGCGCTCGCTGTCTTCACCGAGCGGCCCGCTATCGTACAAACCGGTACAGGCGCGGTTCAGGCGCCCGTCGCGCAGCAGCCAGCGCGCCCGCTCCGCCAGCGCCAGCGGCACCCGCTGCTGCTCCAGCAAGGTGCTGCGCTGTACATCGGTGGCCTGGGCGACGACCTCCTGGGCACCGCGTCGGGTCAAGCCAGGGAAGTCGCGCAGCATCACTTGCACGCTAGCGTCTGGCTCGGGCCCTTGTTCCCGCAACAGGGCCAACAAGGCCTCTGGCCCGAGCATGGGCTGAGCCTGGCGCAGCTCAAGGTGCGCCAGGGCATCTTCCAGCAAGGCAGGCGCCGGGGCCTGTTCCTGCAACAACCGGCGTACCTGGTCCTGCGAGTAGCCTGTGCTTTGCAGCACACGCGTCGCCTGCACATCGTCGACCTCAGACCACGCCCCGCCCAACCCACGCAGCAACTGGCCGGCGCCTTGCCACTCGGCCGGGGTCGGGCGCTGGGCCAACCTGAGTGCACCGGCCTCGCCGACGCACGGCGTCAAGCCATCGACAAAGGCCCGACGTGGCAACCATTTGCCCGCCACCCCGGCAACGCCCGCCATTACCACCCCACTGGCAACCACCCCGGCAACATCGAAGGCATGCCCGAGCGCTGCCTCGCGGTCACCCAGCTGCCAGTCTGCATAGCCTTCGTAGATATCCCCGACCACCTGGGCGGCAGTCACCCCCAGCAGCACCAGGCCCAGCGCCGGCACCAGCAGCGAGGCCAGGCCGAGCAGGGTCTGGCCGGCCTCGTAGTAGCCGCGCAGCCGCGCGTCGCGGGCAGCCCGGTCTTCATCATCGGTGGGTACCGCCAGCACCCGGGCGTCATCCAGCAGCTTGTCGGCATGGGCCTTGGCCAGGTGGGCGAACAGCTCCCCTTCGACAGCGACATGCCGCCCGTCCAGCTCGACTGGTGTCGCAACTGGCGCCTCTGCCAGCAAGCGCTGCAGCCGGCGACGCAAGTCGACCCGATCTCGCTCGTGCACAAAGCGCTGGAAGAACGCCTGGTAGCCCTTGTCCGCCAGGCGGCCGGCAAATGCGGTGTAGAGCGCGGGCCAGGACGGGTGCCAGTTGAATGGGCTGAGCGGGTCGTCGGGGATCCATGTCAGCACACCGTCCGGCGTGCCGTCGACCAGCACCTCAAGCGTGATCACACCGATAACCGGCTTGCCGAGCAGGCGTATGTCGTGGGGCAGCAAGGTGATGCGCTTGTCGCTTTTTGCGCCGCTCTCGAACAGCAGGCCCACACGCTGGAAGGCTGTGTCACGCAGCGAACCACGCAGGTGCTCAAGGTGCGCGGCCGCCTCAAGATTGGCCCGGTAGGCCTTTGCCAATTGCTGCTCGAAGCCGCCACCCGGCCTCAATAGCGATTGCAGATAGCCCTGGTATTGGCCGCCCAGATCCAGCGTGCGGCACAGCTCGACGAAGCCCGCCGGGCTCAGCGCAATACGCGCACCCTGTTCATCGTACAGCGCACTCTGCGCAGAGAACGCCTCGCCAGGCATGAAGTTGTGCAGCGCGCCGGCCAGCAGGTGCTGGTCCGCCACAAGGCGCTCGACACGCGTGATGGGGCCGCCCGGGTAGGCCGGCGGGTGCGGCAGCACGGCCACCTTGCGCAAGCGGCTGCGGCGCACGTCGAGCTGGCGCCCGGTGGCCTTGTGTAACGCCTCTGCCAGCAGTGGCGCGGCAAATGCGTCCAGTGGCGTAACCGCCTCAAGCACCTGGCCAAGCTCAGCCTGGGCCTGCTGTTGGGCAAGCAGTGCCGCCTGCAGCGAAGCGCGTCGCTCAGCGCTTGCGCCCACTAGCCAGGCTGGCAGTTGCCGGGCGATGAAATGGTCGATGGAGGTTTGCGGGAAGGCCGTGAGGGTCGCCATGGCAGGCTCCTGTCTGTATGCGGGAGCGCCAGTCAAGCGGGCCACGGCCCTGGCCAGGTGGTAGTTACTGCTGCTCAGCCCAGCCAGCGCACCAGGGCGAACCCGGCGAAGGTCATCAACAGCGAGCCAAGCACATGGGCCAGCACCGTGGCCATGGCCCAGCCGGCACGCCCGTGCATCAGCATCGACAGCACCTCGGCAGAAAAGGTCGAGAAGGTGGTCAAACCACCGCAAAAGCCGGTGGTGATCAGCAGGCGCCAGGCCGGGTCAAGGTTGGGAAAGCGCAGAAAGAACGCCATCGCCGCGCCAATCACCAGGCCACCGATCAGGTTGACCAGCAAGGTGCCCAGCGGCATGCCGGCAAACAGGCTGTTCAAGCGTAGGCCCAGCAACCAGCGCAACACGCAGCCGGCGCTGCCGCCGACTACTACAGAAAGCAAGGAAAGGTACATCGACAAGCTCCACAAAGGTCCGAAAGGCCCCCAGGGAGAGACAGGCAAGCGCCTGCGCGCCCTCGATGGGGGTTGCGCAGGCATCATCAGCACTAAGGCGGTTCAAGGAGGAATGCCATCTCCTGGCGAGCGATGCTACGTGGCCCCAGGGGGCTCGGCAATATTCAGATGCAAATATCTGGCGCAGGGGGGCGTTTATCACCAGCGCCATGTGCATGAACCGCCCTGCATGATAAGCACCCGATGTACCGCCCGGCCACCCGTGCCTCAACCTTTGAAGTCATAGCGCTTGCGTTTGTCACCTTCACGCAAGTCAAAACTGTAGGTGCGCCCCGCCACCTTGCGAAACTCGCGCACCTGGCCAGGGCGCACATGGTAGATGCTGGTGTCAGCGCACTGCAGGCCCTTGCTGTCACAGTCCTTGAACGCCTCCAGCACCAGCGAGGCATTGCCGCGGTTGGTCACCCGAAACGCACCGGGCAGCTCATCCACTACGCTTGCGTAACGTGGGTTGTGCGGCTGCACCAGCAGCACCGTACCGAAGCCCTTGAGCAGGTGCACACCGGCCGCCAGCGCCTCACGGTAGGCGGCGGCGTGCTCCTTGCTCAGGGCAAAGTCGTTGTCGTCCTCCGGCACCACCGGCAGAAAGCGCACGCGAAAGTAACGCTCTTCGTCGCGGGCGCCGCGAAACAACAGGCGAACGTTCTGCGAGCCGGCCGCCGGCACGATCAGCCGTGATGGCGTCACCACCAGCGCACGGCCGGCGCTGTCCGGGTTGTCCAGGGGCTCCTCGCGCGCAGCGCCATCGGCGCCGTAGCGGATTTCAGCCACATCGACCCGGACGAAGGCGGTGCTGCTGCCGACGTTGCGCACCTTCTTCAGCAGCGTGCTCTGCCCGGCCCCCAGGTAATCGTGGAAGGTGCCGATGTTGATTTCCGGGGCGGCCTGGGCATGCCAGGCCGGCAACAGGAGAAGTACAGCCAAAAGCCAGCGCTCAAGCATTGTCAGCCCCCCTTGCGAAGCTCAGGCTCCATCGTGTCAGGTGCCCCGAACGGCTGGCGGCAACTGCAATGCTAGCCGGGGCCTTCAGGCCGTCAAATGGCGCCGGCCGGCGCGCCCTACAGCTCGGCATCGAACACCACCGTGACATTGCCACGGTAGGTATCCCCAGGGTTCTTGACCATCTCGGCCACCACCCCGGGGGCGGTGGCGAAATGCAGCGCGCCGGGCTGGTTGAGCACCGGGTTGACGCTTTCCAGCACCAGGGGTAGCCCGCGCCCGCTGGGCACCGGGGTGCGGCGCACCGGCATGCCGCCCTGCTGCATGCCACCTGGCAGCGTCACCAGCACGTCCAGCGGCACCGTATGGCCGGTGCGCGTGTTGCGAATGCCGCAGCGGTTGGCCATCGCGTACTCGCAGTCTGCATAGATCGACAGGGGCCCGGACGACCAGATGCGAAACGGCAGGTCGCGCTCGAGCACGCTTGGTGGCGGCCCGCCACTCAACCAGCGCAGCCAGCCGCCGCGCGGCTCCAAGCGGACCTGGTCGGAGTTGGCCGGGAATTCCAGTATGAGGGGGTGCAGCACTTCGAGTTCGAAGTTCAGGGTGACAGTGGAGGTGTTCAGCGCCGAGACATTGTTGCCCAGCCCAATTTCACCGTTCTCGCCCACGCTGTAGGTCAGGCTGCCACGGTAGGTGCCCGAACGCATGGCCAGGGGGTCGGGGGTTTCCAGGATGTAGCCGACGGAGAACTCCCTGACAGTGACCTCCAATGCCGTGCCATCGACAGGCCCGGCATCAGAGGTCGAATGGCAGGGCTGAGGTGACTGCGGATTAGTGACATTCCAAAGGCCGGTGGCCCACGGAGCAGCATAGCCCAAGGCTACAATGTAGGTACATCCTCCTCTTACGAAAGATGTAAACATGGGGGTGGAGTAACCATTTTGCCCGCCACCCACACGAGCGCTGAACTTCGACATCGAAAATGCCAGCTCATGTACGTCACCACTGGCCGAACTCACCTGAACCGTCCGAGGCCCTGGCAAGCTGACCCAGTAGCGGTCGCGGATATCAGGCGCGTTTCTTATTGTGGTTTTGTTGTATGTAATCCCCAAACCTACCGAATGGTTGTTCCCCGTACATTCAGGCCTGCTGGACCATTGCCCACAAAACCCACCCAACGGCGTCGTATTCTCAAACCGCGTATTGGTCAACGACGGAATGTACTTGGCAGTAATCGTCACGTTGGAGGCCAAGGCTGTCTGCGCCAGGCCGATCAAGCCCAGGCCCAGCAACGCGCGGCGGGCCATGATCAGGAGGTTCATCATCAGGTCTCCCTGGGTGTCTGTGTGAATACCTGGCCAACCCTTTCGACGATAGTCAGCCAGTGCAATGAAGGCGAAAGCAGGCACCGGTTCAAACCCCCGGCGCCTGGTTGCGCTCGGTGGCTGCCAGGCCGCCCGGGGTGCAGGTCAGGTCGCCGACCAGCAGCACATTGTCCTCGCGGGCATGGCGCTGCTTGTCCAGGTGCAGGAAGCATTGCTGGTTGCCGTGCTGGCGCACCTCCAGGGTTGGCGTCGACTCGCTCATCTCCACCGCGAAGAAACCGTCCGCCTCGCTGACGCTGCGGCTGGCATGGTTGATCACCATGGCCCCGCGCAGCGGCTCGCCACGGCTGTCGAGCAGGCGCCCGACCACGGTCACCGTGCGCATGATGCGGATCTTCTGGTACGCCACCCCGCCCTTGTTCAGGTGGTAACCGGCGGTTTGCGGCTGCACCACCGCGGCCGGGGCGTCGTTGGCGTTGAAGTCGAACTGCAGGTTGCCGGCCTGGTAGGCCGTGACCGGGACCAGGTTGCGCCCGGGCTTGAGGCCGCTGGCGTAGCCGCGGTTGTCATAGGCTTGCAGCTCGAGGTTGGCGTAGTCGGTTTCCACATCCACCACCATCGCGGCCTCGTGGCTGAGGCTGCCGCCGGCCAGGGCCACGGCGCCGCCGCCCACCGCCAGGGTGTTGTCCAGGTTCAGCCCGCCACTGAGCTCGCCGTTGTACGAGGAGCTTTGCAGGTAGGCGTTACCCGACAACAGGCGGCTGTCGAGATCGGCGCTGGCGCCGAGGCCGACGCCAAAGCTGTCGGCGTTGAGCGTGCCGGTGACGCTGCGCACGCCGCCGCGCTCGACCTGCTGCTGGTAGCTCAGCGAGGCGTTGTGTTCGCGGCTGCCGTCGCGGCCGGTACGGCTGCCCAGGCTGCCGTACACGCGGCTGCCGTCACCGCCGAGGGCCATGGTCAGGCTCACGTCCACGCCGCGGTTGCGCGCGCCGCCGCTGCTGGCATTGCCGGGGCGGTCGAAGGCCGAGAAACGCCAGGTCGCGTCCGAGCCCAGCAGCAGGCTGCGGCGTACCCAGGACAGGTCGAGCGCCGCACCGGCCAGCGCGCCGCTGTTGTGGCTTACACGCAGGTTGGCGGTGTTCTTGTCGTCGAGCCGCTGCTGCACGCTGAACGCGGTCTGCTGCGTCTCGCGGGTTTCGCGGGTCTCGCGCCGGGTTTGCCCGGCCCCACTGTACGCCGTGACGTCCTGCCAGGCGCGGCTGTGGCTGAACACCAGGCTGCCGCTGGCATACTGATGCACACTTTGCAGCTCGAAGCCGGTGCCGTGCTGGTCGGCGTGGTACAGGTTGCCGTACAGCTTGAGCTTGTCGGTCAGGTCCCAGTCCAGCGAGGTGCCGTATTGCATGCCCTGGTTGATGTGCTCGGCAGAAAGCCCCAGCACCGCACGCGGGTGCAGCAGGTAGTTGGCGATCACGCCGGCGCTCAACTGCTTGTCCTGGGTGCTGTCCCAGTTGCTCAGCAGCTCGCCGCTCTGGCCCAGGTAGGCGTTGTAGCGCCAACGCTGGTCGGTGTTAGCCCAGTTGCGCGGCTTGTAGATGAACGCCTCGCTGCTCGAGGTGACCTGGCCGTCTTCGATCAGGCGCACCTCCACGGCATAGATGCCACCCGGCAGGCTGCGGGTGTCGAGGGTCTGCAAACCGGGCTGCACCGCCTGGCTGTAGATCAGCGACCCCTCGCGGTACAGCTCGACCACGGCCGGGCGGTTGGGCGTGACATAGATCGGCGTGCTGCTGGCCTGGCCATCGTTGATCGCCAGGCTGTCGCTAGTGCCGAACATCAGCCCCAGGGTGCCGGCAGGCCGGCTACCAAGGCTGCGCGGCTGCAGGTTGAGGCCCTGGGTGCTGGGGGTGAAGTAGCCGAGGCGGTAGAAACGGTCCTCGACCACCCGATCGGCATGCAGGCCGCTGAGCCGGTGGCGATCGGTTTCGACGCCGTTGCCACGGCTGCGGTCGAACTGCGCGCGCGCGGTGGTGGTCCACTGGCCGATACTGCCCAGCCCTTCGGCAATATAAGTGCCGTAGAGGTCCTGCTCGCTGCCGGCCAGGTTGAGCTGGTTGCGCAGCAGCAAGCCATGGCTGCCAGCCTCGGGTAAGGCATGGAAACGCGCACTCGCGCCATCCTGCTCGGCACTGCGGGTCAGAATCGACAACTGCGAATTACCCAGGCTGTAGTGCATGGCCAGCAACTCGTGCGGGCACTGCTGCAGGCAGGCGCCCAGCGGGCGCGGCTCGCTGAGGAAGTCCTGCCAGCGCTGCAGGGTGTGCGCAGGGGCATCGCCAATGCTGGTATCGGTGAACTCGAGCAACTGCACGCGCTCGTCGCGGCTCAGCAGCAGCAGCGCTTCGCCCAGCGGGCGGCCATCGAGCTCGATGCGTACCGCCAGGGGTACATCGAAGAAATGCTCACGAAACCCCGCCGGCAAGCCTTCGGCCTGGCTCAACAGGCCGAGCGAGCCCTGCTCTTGCGCCGAGCCGAAGCTCGGGCCTGCAAGGCAGGCAAGCGCCAGGGCAAGTAGAGGTTTGCGAAGGCTGGGCAATTTCATGAGTATTTCTCAAGCAATAAGCCTCCCTGGCCGCGCCAGGTCATGGGCGACTGAAAACGGAGGGGAGGTATTGAGCGGAGTAAAACGAGAGACTGCGCAGCCGAGGGGCGTACCCCTCGGCTGCTGTCAAATCAACGCGATGAGGGGATCACGGGCCAACAGTAGGCACCGGGGTTTCGAAGGTCATGTTGACTGTACCCTGGTAGTTGCCTGCAGCGTAGCCATTAGTACCGGCAGCCACCGCCTCGATCTTGAACGGCATGAAGGTGCGGTTCTTCGCATCGTCCTCACTGAGGATTTCGGCGTTGACGGTGGACAGGGTGACGTTGTTCACGCTTACGGTCAGGCCGATGCTGTCGCTACCGCTGGTCATGATGGGGGCGCTGTCCAGGCGTGCCTGGATGGCACCCGCGGTGCTGCGGGCGACCATGCGCTGACCGTCGAACGGCCTCAGCGCGCCGGTTACCGCGTTGTACACCAGCTCTTGCGGCTGGGTCATCCAGGTGCCGTCTTGCTCGACATAGAACTCTGCAGTCGGGATGTTGGCGAAGACGTCCACCGACTTGCTGACGGTCTGGTTGGCGAAGGCGCTGCCGGCGGCCAGCATGGCGAAGGGGATAACGAGGTATTTCATTGGACTGTTCCTGTTGGGGTTGCACGAAGAGTTACCGATTGGCAGTGCAAGCCGCAGTGCATGCTGCGCCCTGTTCGAGCCATTTCGTGCGCCCATTATTAGGGAATCATTTCCCACCTCATGTAGGACTACCCCGCACTATCTGTAGGAATTTTCTACACCATCCATTGCCTCGCCACACGCAGCCAACGAGCGCCTTTTGAAGTGCCGCAGAGGGTACCCGGGCCAGGCACGCAACAGGGGCAGTATGAGGTCAAGGTAAAACGGCGGGAGGTGCAAGCAAGCGGGCAAGCGACAGGCCTGAGGCCGCCTGGGTAGCCCCGGGCTTTGACGAACACGCAAAAAAGGGCTGGTACCGCCGATTCGACGGTACCAGCCCCGGTGTTTCGGTTTGCCGGCTTCAGAACTCGTAGCGTTTGCTGTGGCTACCGCCGACCACGTCAAAACTGTAATGGCGCTGCGCGGTCTTTTCGAAGCTGCGCACCGCACCCGGCAGCATCGTGTGAACGACCGGCGCCTTGCAGTCGGTGCCCTTGCCTTCGCATACCCTGAAACGGTCGAGCTGAACCGTACTGTTGCCGGTGTTGCGCACCACGATCTGGCCTGCTTTCTCCTGCACATCGACTTCAAAGCGCGGCTGCTGCGGCCGCACATACAGCAGCGAGCCGTACCCCGCCATTACCTGTACCCCTGCCGATAGCGACGCCTTGTAGTCCTCGCCGTCGCGCTCGCTCACAGCGAAGCCGTCACCGCTTTGCGGCATCACCGGGTTGAAGCGCAAACGGTAGTAGCGCTCCTGCTCGCGCTCGCCACGATACAGCAGGCGTACCGCCTGCATGCCGCCGGCCGGTACGATCAAACGTGCCGGGCTGACGATCAGCCCACGCTGGGCAACGGCCTGGTTGTCCATGGGCACTTCCTGGTAGCTGCCATCGGCAGCGCGCACCAGCTCCCAGACACTGACCTTGACGAAGGCGGTGGAGGTGCCGGAGTTGTAGATGCGCTTGACCTGGGTCGCGCTGGGCGCATCGAGGAAGTCGCTGAATGCGCCGATGTTGATACGCGGCGCCGCATGGGCGACCCAGGGTTGCAGCAGCAATGCCGCCGCAAGAATCAGAAAATTCTTCATAGGGGTTCATCTCTTCGAATAACGAGCATTGGCGCCTGAGAGGCCGGCAACCATGGAAAAACGTGCGAATGAAGAGAATTATCCCGAGCCTTCGATGGTCGGCCTGTAGGAAGCAACGCAACGCTATGTGGGAATTTTCTGAAATGATGCCGCGTTGCAGTCAGCACATGCCAGGCAGAGCGCCACTACCCCTCGCAGACATGCGGGTCTGCAGCATGCCAAATGCACTGGCACATGGCGGCACGCTGAAAACGACGGCGCCCGGCCGGTGCAGTGGCGGCCACAGGAGCGCTGCGGCGGCCTGCTCGAGCGGGTGCCCGGCCCGGCGAAAGGTTAAAAATCAGGCAAAAAAAAAGAGGCCTTTAAGGCCTCTTTTTTTGATCCCGGCGACGCACCGAGGATCGAATTTGGAGCGGGAAACGAGACTCGCATCGGGCCTGCGAGCCGTTGAAAAATCAGCGTTTTCAGCCATCCCCGAAACAGGGATAGCCTTAATTCTGGACTCATTTTGCCAAGCTTTCAACGGGCGCGCACATAGTGATCGCGTCGCGGCTCAACGAGCTGGTTCGACCCAGTGAGCCAACTGCTTCGTTCTCGATGAGACTTCGACGACAACGCGCCTTACGTCCCAGGCCAAAGCACGTGTCATTTATTGACCTGGTCGTGTGCGAAAGCCATTTCGTAGAGCGCCATACTGCAGCCCGCACGTACACCGATGGAGATTGGCGAGTAGCCCCTCCGTGGTAGTCGCACCTCTAAATCAATCATAGTGCCATCATCCTAGGCTTTCCTTAACAGGGCGATTGATCGTGTCCCGGGAAGTGGTGTAACTGAACCAGCCGAAGGCGCCCTGCGGGCGAAAGAGGATGGTCATCGTGGTTCTTGGCTAACGTTGAGTTTGCGAAGACCAAACACTCACCAGAGAAACCACGATGACCAAGCCCACTATCGCATTGACCGAGTTGGTTGAGAAAGGGGCAGATGCTGATCTGCTCAAGCAAATGATCCAGTTCGTTGCACAGCGCATGATGGAGTTCGATGTCGAAGGCCTGTGCGGCGCCGGCTTCGATGTCAAAAGCCCAGACCGGACAAACAGCCGCAACGGCTACCGTGATCGCCTCTGGCAAACCCGCGCGGGTGACGTTGACCTTAAGATCCCCAAGCTGCGCCAAGGCAGCTACTTTCCTGGCTTTCTTGAGCCTCGACGTACTGCAGAGAAGGCCATGGCGGCAGTGATCCAGGAAGCCTACATTCAAGGCGTTTCAACGCGTTCGGTGGACGACCTGGTCAAGGCCATGGGCATGACCGGCATTTCCAAGAGCCAGGTGTCACGGCTGGCCGCCGAGATTGATGAACGTGTCCACGCTTTCCTCGACCGCCCACTGGAAGGCGATTGGCCCTATCTGTGGATCGACGCTACGTACGTCAAGGTGCGGGAGGCAGGGAGAATCGTCTCGGTCGCGGTCATAATCGCCGTGGCCGTGAACACCGATGGTGGGCGCGAGGTGTTGGGCATGCGGGTTGGCCCCTCGGAAGCAGAACCGTTCTGGACGGACTTCCTGCGAAGCCTCATGCGACGAGGCCTGCGCGGCGTGAAGCTGGTCATCTCTGACGCCCACGAAGGGCTCAAGGCGGCTGTTTCCAAGGTCTTCAACGCGACCTGGCAGCGCTGCCGCGTGCATTTCATGCGTAACGCCATGGCCCATGTCGGCAAGGGGCAACGCACCATGGTGGCGGCGCTTTTGCGCACGGTTTTCGCCCAAGACAGCCGTGCCGAATGCCACCAGCAGTGGCGCCTGGTTGCTGACCAACTGCGCGAGAAGTACCCCAAGATCGCGACGCTCATGGACGGCTGCGAGGATGAAGTACTGGCGCACATGGCGTTTCCCAAGGCGCACCGACAGCAACTGCACAGCACCAATCCTCTGGAGCGACTCAATGCCGAGATCAAGCGTCGCACCGACGTCGTGGGCATCTTCCCCAACGACCCAGCCATCACACGGCTGGTAGGGGCGATGCTGCTAGAGCAGAACGACGAGTGGTGCCTGCAACGGCGGTATATGCAGCTAGAGGCCTTTGAGGCCGTCAGCGATAATCCACAGGCCAAGCTGTCGGCCGTAATCAACTAAACGGCAAGCTCAATGGCCAAAGCCATGATGAGTTACACCACTTCCCGGGACACGATCGGGCGATTGTCAGATGACAGCCTAAGTAATCTCGAACAATGCGGCTGCTCCCTGACCTCCGCCGATACACATAGTTGCGACGGCATAGCGAGCACCGCGACGCTTCCCTTCGATGAGCAAGTGCCCAATCATTCGCGCTCCACTTGCCCCGTAGGGATGACCCAATGCAATTGAGCCACCATTGACATTCAGTTTCGAGTCATCGATACCCAGGCGATCTCTGCAATACAGCACCTGCACTGCAAAGGCTTCATTGAGCTCCCACAGGTCCACGTCAGCGACTGTCAGTCCATGCCTTGCCAATAGTCGTGGAACAGCAAAAACGGGGCCGATGCCCATTTCATCTGGCTCGCATCCAATCACCGCGAAGTCGATGAACATTCCCAGTGGAGTCAGACCGAGCGTGGCGGCTCGCTGATCACTCATCATCACGCATGCACCGGCACCATCGGAGAATTGGCTGGCGTTTCCAGCGCTGACGCAACCGCCTGGGATGGCCGATCGAATGCGTGAAACGTCCTCGAGCCGGGTCTCAGGCCTGATACCTTCATCCAGCGCAACGCTTACCTCCTGCGTTTTCAGCATGCCGTCATTGGCGTCGATAACTGCCGCCAGTGTACGCATAGGGGCGATCTCGGCCGAGAACAATCCCTGCTGTTGAGCCGCCCACGCCCGCATTTGGCTCTGTACTCCATATAGATCTTGGGCCTCTCGACTGATCTTAAAGCGCTGAGCCACGGTTTCTGCAGTCCGTACCATGGGCCAATAGAGCTCAGGCTTGTGTTCGAGAATCCAGGGGTCTTGCACCATGTGTTGGTTCATTTCGTTCTGCACGCAAGAAATGGACTCCGCGCCCCCGGCGACCAGCACTTCGGCCTCACCGGTCATGATGCGCTGGCCTGCCCAAGCGATCGCTTGCAAGCCACTGGCACAGAATCGGTTGACCGTGACCCCTGCCACGGTCACTGGCAGATTTGCACGAATGGCACTCTGACGTGCAAGGTTACCTCCGGTGGCACCTTCCGGATTGGCACACCCCAGCACAACGTCCTCAATCAGATCAGGGTCAATGCCCGCTCGCTGGACGGCCGAGGCAACGACGTGCCCTGCCAGAGCGGCGCCATGAGTGATGTTGAAGCCGCCCTTCCATGACTTGGCAAAAGGCGTTCTTGCAGTGGATACAATGACGGCACGTTGCATGATCAGGCCCTTAATGCTGTGTGGCAGATTGAGTGAAATCCTTAAAGTCACGAGCCAAGTCGGACAACAGGGCGGACGGTCTCCAGAATTCGTTTCCAGTATCCTTGGCCCATTGCCGTAACGTTCGCTCGATACGTGCTAGACCCTGAGTACTGGCCCAGTACATAGGCCCACCACGTTCAGCCGGGAATCCATAGCCAAGGACGAACACCACATCAATGTCAGAGGCACGTTGCGCAATGCCTTCTTCAAGCACGCGTGCTCCTTCATTGACCAGTGCCAACAAGCAGCGGTCGACAATAAGGGCGTCGCTTACCTGGCAGGCCGGATCGGCAGCAGTGATCACCTGGGCGAGCGCAGGGTCGGGCTGAGCCTTGCGACCTCGCTCATGACGATACCAACCCCTGCCACAACGCAGCCCCAGGCGGTCTGCCTTGCACAAGTGCCCTAGGAGTTGAATGTCTTGCGGGCCGTATACGCCCTGCCATGCGCCATACAGAAGATCGACCCCTACAAGGTCTATTACTTTGAAGGGCCCCATTTTCATGCCCCAGCGTTCCAGTGCCTGATCGATGCGATAAGGCGAAACCCCTTCATTCACCAGCGCTAATGCCTGCAGCAAATACCTGTCGAACAGCCGGTTGCCAATAAAACCTCGACATACTTTGGCAATTACTGCCACTTTGCGTAGGCGTTTAGCGACAGCCAATGCGGTGGACAACACCCTTTGATCCGTTTCTGCACCTCGCACCACTTCCAAAAGCCGCATGACCTGAGCCGGCCCGAAAAAGTGCAAGCCCAACACGCGCCCCGGTCTATTACTGGCCCGTGCGATTTGGTCGAGGTCGAGACTGGAGGTGTTACTGGCAAGGATCGCCTCGGTTTTGCAGTGGCGATCTAGCTCCGCAAAAATGGATTGTTTGACTTCCAATCGTTCGGCAGCGGCCTCCACGACCAAGTCTGCGGAGGCCATTGCTGTATAGCTATCGATAGCGGTCAATTGCGCTGCCGGACAGCCCAACTGAGCCATCAGCTCACTTACTGCTTTTTGCGCCGTACCTTGCGCGCTGTCAAAGAGCTTGACGAGGTAGCCCGCTCGAACAAAACAGGTCGCGATACCCTTTCCCATGAACCCGGCACCAATCACGATAACTTCATCGATAGCCTGGGTACTGCCGCTCATATCAACACCGCATCTTGGTGCCAGTCGCTCAGCCAGGAATGCGTGGCGAATGCCCAGCGATGCCGGATCCGCCAATTGCCTACGAAAAAGCCCTTGCTCTTGAACAATGGCGCTATCGAAGTCCGTCCCTACGCTCAGACCCAGGGCGTCCAGGGCCAGGGGGATTGCGGAATTGGAATGCCGGCTGGCCTTCGCCTGCTGCCTGGCGAAAGCCAGAAAACCTTCAGGGTTGGAATGGTTAACCCTCTGATGACGCAGCAGAGGCCACGGAGCACCCCGAGCAACCAACTGCAATGCCAATTGCGCTGCACGCTCCACGGTCGTTTCGCTGAGCGCATCGAAGAGTGATGATTCAGCCAGCGCAGACGCGGCCAATACCGTGCCATTGATAATCAGATTGGTCGCCTGCTCCAACCCTACTGCCCGCGGCAAGCGCTGAGTACCGCCCGCGCCTGGAAGCAAGCCGAGAGTCGTTTCCGGCAACCCCACTTTGCATGTCGGGTCTGCCACTCGACCATGACAGGCCAAAGCCAGTTCCAGTCCTCCACCCAGTGCAAAACCATGCATGGCTGCTACGATCGGCTTGGCCGATGTCTCAATGCAACCGATCAACATGCTCGATAGCTCTGGGGCAGCGAAGGTTTCATTACCTGCAAACTCAACCAGATCACCACCAGCGCTGAATCCATCACCGCTGCCCGAGATCACCAACGCTACTACTCGGGAGTCCTCCTGAGCATCGCTAATCGCTTTGAACAAAGCTTTGCGAATTTTTAAGGCCAAACTATTGACTGGAGGGTTGTCTAGGCAAATGACGGCCACGCCATCGCCTCGCAACTCATAGGGTGCGTTCATTCTGAATAGGTCCTTTAGGTAGGGATTTTCAGTGCATTCAAACCAAGCCAGGCTCGAAATCCAGCACGCAACGAGCGCTACTGCTCACGGTGGTGGCATATGCCGATGCCCTCGGCAAGACGTGCTCGATATAGAACAAGGCAGTTCGCAGCTTGGCTGCATAGAACGGCTCAGGCACCGTTTCTCTCATAATCTTTTCGCAAGATATCGCGGCGCTGCGTACCATCATCCAGCTACCGCACAGGTAACCGAATTGCATCAAGAACGGCACTGCCAGTGCAGATTGAGGGGCGCGTTCCTGACTCAGCAGATGTTCGATACTGTGGGCGAACTGCAAAATAGCAGCACGCGCGGCAAACGCGATCGCCCCACCTGTCGGGTTGCCCTTCTCCTCTAGCGCGTCCACAGCCTCATGCATTTCGTTCAGAAGGGTCATCAAAACCGCCCCACTATCGCTGACGACTTTGCGTAACAGCAGGTCGCTGGCCTGGATACCAGTGGTGCCTTCGTAAATACTGGCAATGCGCATGTCCCGCAGGTGCTGTGCTGCACCGGTTTCTTCGATGTAGCCCATCCCGCCATGCACCTGTATGCCAAGTGATACGACTTCCTGTCCCACTTCAGTACACCAGCCTTTAGCGACTGGGGTGAGTAGCTCGGCACGGCGCAACTCTTGCTCGCTCCCCTCTTCCCGGGGCTTTCGGGTAGCGGCGTCCAGGCGTTCCGCTGCGCAATAGACCAACGCCCGCATTGCCTCATTCTGCGCAGTCATCATCAACAGCATGCGTTTAATATCCGCGTGCTCGATTATTGCGACCGGTTGGCCCACAGAGTTGCTGCCCTGGATACGTGTGCGGGCGTAGTTCAACGCCTGTTGATATGCGCGCTCGCCCAGTGCCGGTCCCTGCAAGGCCGAATTGAGTCGCGACAAGTTCATCATGATGAACATGTACCTCAGACCGGCGTTCAGGTCTCCGATCAGATAACCGATCGCACCTCGATCATCTCCGAATGACAGGGTTGCGGTCGGACAAGCATGAAGACCCAGTTTGTGCTCTATCGAGATGCAACTGACGTCATTACGATCACCCAGGCTGCCATCGTCATTGACCAAATACTTGGGCACCAGAAACAGCGATAGACCGCGGGTTCCCGCCGGTGCGCCAGGCGTTCTGGCCAGCACCAAGTGCAAGATGTTTTCCGCTAGGTCGTGATCCCCGTAGGTGATGAAAGTCTTCTGACCGTATAGCCGGAAGTGCTCACCCTCCGCTACTGCCCGAGTCCGGATAGCACCGAGGTCCGAACCTGCCTGAGGCTCGGTAAGGTTCATGGTTCCGGTCCAATTGCCTGCGACCAACTCCGCCAGGAAGCGGTCTTTGATTCGGGCACTGGCACTTAACTGCAAAGCTTCGACCGCCCCCATGTTCAAGGCCTGGATCAACGCGAAGGAGAGATTGGCTGAAACCAGCATCTCCTCTACCGCAATCGCGGCCAAGTGGCAAATGCCGTGCCCTCCGTACTGTGGGTCGCAGCGAAGGGCATTCCAGCCTTTCTCCACATACTGCTGATAGGCATGCTTGAAACCTGGCGGCGTGACCACATCGCCGTCTACCCAATGAGCCCCATCCCTGTCGCCAGTGGCATTCAGCGGCGCAATGACCTCTTGAGAAAAGCGAGCTGCTTCGTCGAGCAACATATCAACAGTATCACTGCATAGATTGCCGCCCAACATCAGACTCGCAGTGCGCTGTAACCCAACAAGCTCATGGATGACAAACTGCATGTCCCGCAAAGGAGCTACATATCTCGTCATGCTCTACCTTTTATTGTTCAATGAATCGCGATAGTCGAGAGCTGCAAAACCCACACTTCGTCAACCTTAGTTGACATTGACGGAAAGACTAGACTTACCTAAGATTGGCTGTCAACCACGCTTGAGAAGAAATCGTGTCGCCACCCAAGAAAACCTCGACCGCAACCGCCGTCCCTCTGCCCCACGCGGAACCTTCCACACCTAAGGTATTTCTGCGCCAGTTGCTGAGCGCGAAACAGGATTGGATCGAAACACGTCTGTACGACATGGCCGAGGCCAGTGGCTATGAACACGTCACGCCTGCGATGAGTCGGTTATTTGGTCTGATGAAACGCCAACCCATCGGTATCTCGGTACTAGCTAGGCAGCTGGCGATTTCTCGCCAGGCAGTTCACAAGCTGGTGAACGAAGCGGTGCGCATGGATCTGGTCGAACTGGTGGATAGCCCCGAAGATAAACGCGTGAAGTTGGTAGGCTTCACGTCACATGGTTTTGCCATGTCTGCGGCTGCTACTCGTAATCTCGAAAAAATCGAAAAAGATTTAGCCGAACGAATCGGGCAAGAGAACTTGGACACGCTCAAACGACTCCTCAGCGATGGCTGGTAACCGCCAGTCTCGCCGTGGCCGAGGCGAGGGACGGCTGTCGCCCTGCCATTCAAATCACGTCAACCTATGTTGACAAAAATGCTCCGCGCAACGATATTTGTCACCGCAGGTTGACAGATCGCGCCTGAGGCAGCCATCTGCCCTGAATGAACATCCTTACAACTCCCACAAAAACAGGATCGTTTCATGAGCAAACCATCTTCGTCTGCCCGTTCGCGGCTGACCATTACATTGTGCTTTTGCATCGCTCTATTTGAAGGTCTGGATTTACAATCGGCAGGTATTGCAGCAGCTGGAATGCGCCTGGACCTTGGGCTATCACCCCAAGATTTAGGTGCAATATTCAGCGCCGGCATCCTGGGACTGATGCCCGGGTCATTGTTTGGTGGGGTACTCGCAGACCGCTATGGACGGCGTACCGTGCTGCTAGGGGCTATCACGATTTTCGGGACCTGCTCATTGTTTACTGCCTACGCCTGGAATCTGCCGACCCTGATCATCGCTCGCCTTCTCACCGGTGTCGGTTTGGGTGCCGCGTTGCCGACAGTCATCGCACTCACAGCAGAAGCAGCCAGCGAGCGATACCGTGGTCGCGCCGTCAGCTTGATGTTTTGCGGTATGCCCTTGGGCGGAGCACTGGCGACAGTATTGGGAATGGAGAGCATTGGAGGAAACTGGCGGACAGTTTTCTACGTTGGCGGTATCGCCCCACTGCTGTTGGTGCCAGCTCTGTATGCGCTGCTACCAGAATCACCCGCCTTCGTACGCAATCGTGTGCTGCTCTTGGCGGACAGCACTGGCTCGTTGATCAAGTCGCTTTTCGGCCCGCGCCGCTCAGGGACCACACTTTTGATGTGGGTGGTGTTTTTCTTCACCTTGATGGTGGTCTACATTCTGCTCAACTGGCTACCCAGTCTGCTGATCAAGCAAGGGCTTGAGCATGATCAGGCGACTTGGGTGCAAACCGCCTTTAGCTTCGGCGCTGCTGCGGGATCGGTGATTTTAGGCAGCCTGCTGGATCACTGGAAAGCCGAACACGTTGTGCGCCTCATGTATGCAGGAATGATTCTCTCCTTGTTGGCCCTGTGCCTGGCGGCAAGCTTTCCACTGCTGTTGGTCGCAGGCGGTCTAGCTGGATTCTTCACCATTGGTGGTCAACTGGTGCTCTACACCCTTGCCACCTTGGTGTATCCAAGCGAAATACGCTCCACCGGGCTGGGATTTGCAGTGGCTTCGGGACGCTTGGGAGCCATGGTTGGACCATTGCTGGTGGGCTACATGCTACTTCAGGGTATCGGTAGTAGTGCCGTAATAGTTGCCGCCATACCCTGCACCCTGGTAGCCGCTCTGCTCGCCGTATTCATGCTGCGCAAACCACAGCCGGCCACCGCCGCCGCCTGAACACCATCGTTTGTCACTGATTGGCCTCGCGCGTCGGCATACCCGACGCGGGGGCTCGTTCGCCAATAAAAAAGATAATTAGGCCACCGATGAAATCTCACGGCTTCTGTGTCGCTGCTCTTTGTGCGCTCATCATTCCCTCGACTGCCGGCGCGGATGTGATCGCGGACAGCACTTCTAACCTGCGCTTGCGCAATTACTTTTTCGACTCGGACTACCGTAACACCCGTACACCTGGGCAACCGGTATCGCACCAACGTGAATGGGCACAAGGCGCCATTCTGGATATCCGTTCCGGCTACACAGATACGCCATTTGCCTTAGGGGTCGACATCACAGGCATGACAGCGCTGCGACTAGACTCAGCGCCAGACCGCAGCGGTACCGGTTTGCTTAAACGCACTGATGAAGGGAGAGCCCAGTCTGGGTATAGCAAAGGCTACGCTACGGCGAAGGCACGATTGTCGAAGACCGAACTGCGAGTTGGCGGTCATACCCCCATGGTTCCAGTGCTGATTACGCCGCCGGTGCGCCTCTTTTCTCCGGTATTTAGAGGCAGCGAACTCACCTCGCGTGAATGGAGCGACTGGACACTAACCGCTGCGCGGTTCGACCGCGTGATGGGGCGCGATGATGATCGCTTCGAGAAAATGAAAATGGCATCGCCCTTTGGCCGTTTCGCCAAAGCCGCCGAGTCGGAAAGGTTCGATTACGCAGGCGTGGATTATGCGCCAACCAAGGCAGTCAAATTGAGTTACTACACGGGGAGGCTTGACGATATCTACCAGCAACACTACTTGGGTGCCTTAATCACTCAAGCACTGCCAGTAGGGCAACTGTTACATGACATTCGATACTACGACAGCAAGGATTCAGGGCAGTCACTTGCAGGCAAGGTTGACAGCCGATACCTAGGGTTGATGAGCAACTGGCGTGTAGGCGGCCATACCCTGGGTCTAGGCTACTACGAAGTATCAGGCGCTACTGGCATGCCTGGCATTTCCGGCACAGTGCTGAGCGTCCACAGCGAGGGCGCGCTGGTCAGCGATATGGTTAACCGTGACGAACACAACTGGCAATTCAACTACCAATATGACTTCGCTGCTGCCGGCATTCCCGGACTGAATGTCCGGTTCCGCTACCTTCGAGGCAACAACATACTCGTGCCAGCGACAGGAGATGAAAGGGGCCATGAGAGCGAGCGCTTTGTCCAATTAGGCTACGTGATTCAGAGCGGCCCACTGGCCGGTCTGGGGTTCATTGCCCGCAACTCTTCCTACCACAGCACATTTTCTCGCGACATCAATCAGACGCGACTGAATATCGAATACGCTATCAAGCTCTGGTAAGCCGGAATAGAAAAGCCCGCCTCAGGCGAGTGACGGGCTTTTCTCTCAATGCACGATATTCAGTACACCCGTGGTGCTTAGAACAACACGTCATCCACCGCCAAAGACGGGCAGCGCGCCATCAAGACCGTACGCGCCAAGCCATGAACTTCCACCAGGATGTGTTCGGCATAGAACTCTCCTACCTGCAATTTGGCTTGCATGAACGCTGGATCTTCGTTGCACAGAACCTTCTGCCTGGCAGCAATTACCATGCGTCCCCACTGCCAGCCACCGGCCACTCGACCAAAAAGCATCAGGAAAGGAACGGCGATGGCGAGTACTTGCTCCGGATCACTACCGAACAATTGACGAACATGCCGTGCGGCCTCCTCGAGATGGGCGACAGATTCTGAAAGCCGTCCACCCAATACGTCTTCCGCCCCTAAGGTTTCAGCAACCTTGCGCATCGTGTTGATGAGCAACTCGAACTGCCCTGTTCCATCGCGCATAAGCTTGCGAATAATCAGGTCGTTGGCTTGGATCGCCGTCGTACCCTCGTATATGGTACCGATCCGTGCGTCTCGGTAATGTTGAGAAACACCGGTTTCTTCGACGAAGCCCATGCCGCCATGGACCTGCACTGCCAGCGAGGTGACCTCCAGGCTTGTCTCGGTCGCCCACCCCTTGAACACGGGCGTCATCAACTCGATGAAAGCCAGTTGATTCTTGCGCTCGTCCCTATCCGGATGGTGCTCGGACAAGTCCTGCGCCTGGGCGATCACCAATGCAACAGCTCGCATCGCTTCGGTCTGGGCCTTCATTCGCATTAGCATGCGACGGACATCGGGGTGTCGAATGATAGGCACATTACGATTGCCATGCAGGTCGCTACCTTGATGACGTTGCCGTGCATAGGCTACAGCCTGTTGATAGGCGCGTTCAGATAGACCTACCGCTTCGATTCCCACCGTGAGCCTGGCCATGTTCATCATCACAAACATCGCTTCCAGCCCACGGTTGGGCTCACCTACCAACACCCCAAATGCACCGCCTTCGTCACCATAGGCCATCATGCAGGTAGGGCTGGCATGAATTCCCATCTTGTGTTCCACCGACACACAGCGCACGTCGTTACGAGGCCCAAGGCTCCCATCATCGTTGACCAGATACTTGGGAACCATGAACAACGAAATACCTTTAACTCCCGCCGGGGCGTCCGGCAGGCGCGCCAGTACAAGGTGCAGAATATTATCGGTAAGATCCTGGTCCCCCCAAGAGATGAAGATCTTTTGGCCGACCAAACGATAGGCCCCCTTCCCGTCCGGTGCCGCTCGACACCGAATGGCTCCGACGTCTGAGCCCGCTTGTGGTTCGGTCAGATTCATCGTACCGCTCCATCTACCACTGACCAAGAAGGGCAAATAACGGGTTTGCAATTCTTCACTGGCACAAGCCGTCAGTGCTTCGATAGCACCCAAGGTAAGGCCGGGGCACATGGCGAAGGCTTTATTGGCGGACATGAACATCTCGCTAATCGCCGAGGCTGCAATGCAAGGTAAACCCTGACCACCATGCTTGGTGGGTACCGCAACATTGTTCCAGCCTGCTTCGATAAACTGCTTGTAAGCCTGAGCAAAGCCCTGGGCGGTCTTTACACCGTTCGGGCTCCAATGCACTCCCTCTCGATCTGCAGCCTGGTTCAACGGGGCCAATACTCCGGCCGCAAACTTTCCGGCCTCCTCGCACACGGCGGCCATTAGACTGGCGTCTAACCCTTCGAAGGCTTCGAGCTCGCACAAGCGATCCAGATCTAGCAGGTTTTCCATGACAAATCGCAGATCTGCCAAAGGCGGAGCGTAATGGGTCATTGATGATTCTCCTGGTTTTGCAACGCCCGCCATTGAATTTTGCCAGTTGCCGACTTCGGTAACGAATCGACGAACTCTACCAATCGGGGGATTTTGTAGGCCGCCATCTGCTGACGTGACCAGTTCATGAGCCGTTCGGCATCCAGTGGTTCGAGAGCCGAAGATCTAAGCACTACCAACGCCTTCACCGTCTCGCGGCCGTCGGATGATCGTGCGGCAATTACGCACGCTTCCTGGATGGCCGGATGTTGATAAAGTATATTCTCGACTTCGCTTGGCCATACCTTGTATCCGCTCACATTGATCATGCGTTTAAGACGCTCGGCCATGAACAGATACCCCTGACGGTCAAAGGCGCCGATATCACCAGTTCGCAGGAACAGACGGCCGTCGAGCTCAATCAGGGCTTCAAGAGTCGCTTGAGGATTGTTCCAATAACCGCTGAACAGGGTTGGGCAACGCGTCACGATCTCGCCTTGTTCGCCGTCGAAGAGCTCTGCCCCGCGATCGATGTCAATGATTCGGGTATCCACATCGAACATCGCAATACCCAGGCATTGAGGTTTTACTGCCCCGGGCGGATTCAGATGAATGGCTCCGCACACTTCGGACATGCCCCAGCCCTCCTGATATGAGAGCCCAGTCAGAGTCTGAAGGCGCTTCGCAACCGCATTCGGCATTGCGGTTCCGCCCCCTCCGATAAGCTGCAGTGAGGAAAAGTCGCGCTGTTCAATGCCATCCAAGCCCAGTAAATCGATGACCATCGTAGGTATGGCAGTCCAGTGCGTGATGCCACGGGACTCAATCCAGTCCATTGCAACGCTTCGATCCCAGCGGGGCAAGATCACCATTGATGCACCCAGTGACAATGGCAGCAACATGGATCCGCAAAGGCCAGTCACGTGGAAGAACGGCGCAGTGGCCAATACCACGGCGTCACACGACCAATGGTTCCAGTGCTCAAGCGCTACTAGTTGCGCATTGACCGCACGATGACTGAGCATGCAGCCCTTAGGATGGCCTGTCGTGCCGGATGTGTAGACCAGCATTGCCAGGTCCTCACCTCTGCGTGAAGCTTCACGCTTGAGTCGAGGGTGTTCATAGGCCTGAGCCAAGGTGCTGACCGCTGGCGAAAATGACTCTTGGCGTGGCGCGGTGAGGAAGTCGGCGATTGATTCTTTGCAGGTAACAGGCAAATCATCGCTGTAGCATGCCATCACTAGATGATCGAAAACGTCTTGTTCGAGCAGTGCGCTGAATGCCCCGGCAATGTCCTGCGCGGCAATCACGACTCTGGCTCCGCTATCCTCAATCAACCATCGCAGTTCCGCCTCCAGGTTCATTGGATTGACAGGCACTACAACAGCATCCGCAGCCAGGACCGCGTAGAATGCGACAACGAACGATGGACTATTCTGCATATCCACCAACACCCGATCACCCGGTTTCACAGCAAGATTTTCCGCCAGGAATCCCGCCAACCGCAGGACCCGTTCCTGCAGGCTCCGGTATGATATCGCCTGCCCGTAGAATTCAATGGCAAGCTTATTCGGATATCGTTTGGCATTGATTGCCAGCCCATCTTGAACAGGGGTAACAGGCAGGCTTGGATGGCGGGAAACGTGACTCGCCAGCAGGTGATGCGAGGGCACGTCGACCGCTTCCGGTTGGCCGAACTCAGAAACAGGGGATAGGCATTTCGGAACGACAAAACTATTGTTTTTATTCATGGGCTCTCCGAGTGACGGCCACCGCCGTCCAGACAGTGACACGACTACATCGACACGATTGCCATGGGAGAACTGGCTATGGCGATGGGCCTTTCATTGGCATCCAACAACTTGGCGCTGGCGTAGATCAGCGTACGACCCTGCTTTTCCAGAACTGCGTGAACATGGTAAAGCCCCGTTGAAGCAGGCCTGAGATAGTTGACATTGAGGGACGTAGTCACCGCAGTGCGGCCGGTGTCGAGAACTGATAAGGCGGCAAAGGCCAGGCCAAAATCCAGCATCGCCGCTACGATGCCGCCCTGAATGACCCCTCCACCTTGAGTAAAATCCATGCCGATCTGAAATGACGCGTCCACCGCACCGTGTGATGCGCGCAGCAGACGCATGTACAACTGACGTGCGAGCGGGCTGCCCGGTACCGGCAGGTCCCGCGCGCCATCTGCGATGAACCGCTCGATGAAATGCCTGTCTGGGTTGTCCGCCAGGCTAAGTGATGGCTCCTGCATCGACCACATGCTCCAAATGGGACTGAGGGATGGCCATGCCATAGCAGACTTTCGTGTCCACGGCTGGCCACATTGTCAACACTGATTGACAATGTGCAGCGTGTTCAATTTTTAGCATAATGTCAACCTTGGTTGACGTTGTTTTTGAAGCGATCGGCTTACTAGAATGTGCCGACGGCGCCAGGCTAGGGCTGGGTAGCCACTGCGAGTAATTCTCGCAAACCGCTCACACCGACTTTGCGATAAAGCCGCTTGATATACGTGGCAGCACTCGACGGCTGCACGCCAATCCGATGCGCGATATCTATCGAATCGCTGCCGCCAAGCATCAGCCGCAGCAACAGTTTGTCTCTCGCAGTAAGATCTGGGCATAAGCGTGCAACCCGCTCTGCCAGAATGGAGGGCATCTCCTGGACCTGCAGGTGTGCTTGATGGTGGAGGCGTACGACTTGCATAGCCAAGGGTGCCAAAGCCTCGATATGATCGATTTCCCCGGAAGACAATGAGCCATGCTCTCGCCCGCGGTAGAAATTTACCGATAACCATCGCTCGCTACTGCAGGTCGACAGCAGCGCCAAACGCTCGCTGATCCTCGGCTGCTCGTAGCAGACGCGGCGATAACGAGGGTCAACGATGTCCTCGATCGATTGGCGTTGAACGATGATGCACTGACTGGCACCGAGCGCCGCCATAGCTTGTCGATTACCGTCGCGGCTGAAGAAACGCTGTGTGTAAATATCCGAAACTCGGGCAAGCTCGACATTGCGTCCATGGTCGGCGAATGAAAGTAGCTCTGGGTTTCGTCCGTCGCTGTAGGTGAAAATTGTGCATTGAGCCAGCGCCACACTTTTGCCCGCCAGCCTCAAAAGGTCCATCGCAAGTGAGCGGCCGTGGGCCGGCCCCACACGAGCAAGCATTTTGGCTGCATGGGCACTGCTGATGTTCAGGCCAGCCTCGAATCGCCTCAGTTGCCAATAGTCCATCTTGCCGAACTCCCCTCAAGCCCTTGCAGGCAGGCCAGTTGCTATGTGAAGAAGCCTGCGTACAGCGACCAGTCATTATCCTAAAGATCGATCAAGGCTGTTTCGGTAAGCGCGGCAGTATGTTGTGGATCCCCCAGTGCTTCAGCACTGAGCAGAGCCAACTTTACGAGAAAAAGCTCGCGTTTATCCTCGGGGACTTGGTCCAGGACGGCTGCAAGGTGATCGTATACCGTTTCCAGCTCCAAGATGCTCAACGTGCTCATTGTCGCCCTCCTCAATGCCTAGCCAAAGCGCAATTCACAGCCCCATGTATATCGGCTCGACCGAGGTCCAGCCATCGGGCACAGGTATGTTGGTCAGGTCGTGCTAGATAGCCACCTCCAGCGCCCATACCGTACTTCGCCCTGATGCGCCCCTCGGCATCTGGTAATGACAGCTGCGCCCCTTTCACGCCGCTTTGCACTCCGATAGCGATGATCTGAATGGGAATTCCCTCTTTGCGAATAGCCTCAACCTCGGCGATGACGGTCTCGGGAACGGCGGGCTCGTCAGTGAAGTACAACAAATGGAAACCTGCACCGAGATGGTCGAACAGATAGTCATCAGCACCAAAGCGGATATTAAGCAATGGTGATCCATTGCCAGGGCCTGTGCGGAACAAGCTATCGTCATCGGCCTGACTGTTCAGTGGCGAGTCACGGTAATCATGTGGTTTGGACGTGCGCCAGTGGTATAGCGGTCTGACGAACTCCTGGCTTAGCGACAGTGACAATACAGCATCTCTCAGTAGACGCTGTCCAGGTGTCTGGGGGGCCATGAAGCGTGTGCTCTTGCCCGCCTCGGCGATGATCTCCCATGCAGCAGCGACACGTTCCTGATCATACGAGTCGAGCAATTTCTTGGATGCTAGTCCTTTGATCACCATTGCTAGTTTCCAGCACAGGCAATTGCTGTCCTGAAACCCGGTATTGGCACCACGTACACCAAAGATCGGAAGCAGATGAGCGGCATCGCCACTGAAGATGACCCGGTTATGGACGTAACTCGGCAGGGTCAGTGCCCTTGCAGAATAAACCGAAGACCAATCCAGCTCCCACTGTGGATCTTCAACGCCCATCAAACGCAATTGGGCATCAATTCTTGTGCGCAGTGAGTCCGGTGCCAAAGCTTGCTCTACTGTTTCATGCGAAGGGAGCTGATAATCGATGCGCCAGATATCCTTAGGCTCGCGATGCATCAGCACGGTATTGCCTCGATTCCAGGGCGGATCGAAAAATGCTTGGCGCTCTGTAGGCAAGTCCAATTGCGTACGGATATCGGCAATCACAAACTTCCCCTCGTACGCCGCACCTTCCAGCTTGAGTCCAAGGAGTGAACGCAATGCCGACCGTGCCCCATCGGCGGCAATAACCCACTGAGCCTCGAGCTCATAGCTTCCGGCCGGTGTTTCAAGTGTCAGGCATGCGTGGTCTGATTGTTGCCGAATTTGGCTGACTTTGTTTCCCCACCGCATTTCGATCAAGGGATGCTCAGTGGCAGCATCGACGAGGAGTTGCTCTAGACAGGGCTGCTGCAAGTTGGTCATAGGCGCAAAACGATCATCCTCATCGCGTATCGACTCCATACGGAAAACCCGTTGTTCGCGATAGTACGAGTTACCAGAGCACCACTCCAATCCCGCTTCGGTAACACGCTGAGCAATACCCACCTGCTGGAGAATTTCCAGTGAGCGTCGGGTGAAGACAATTGCGCGACTCCCTTCTGAAACCTGCTGCTCGGCTTCGACGATAATCGATGCGATACCGAAGCTGGCCAAATACAGCGAGTGCACCAGACCTATGGGGCCGCCCCCCACGATTACCACAGCACTTCGCCGCGCTGCTGGAACGCCAACATCCGCGGTATAAGCCGGATAGACCGTGTAATCAAAATACAACGAACGTCGAGGGGTGGTATCCGGGCAATGCATCGTTGATTCTCCACTTTTATTGTTGTTGAGCCGCAGTTCAAACTGCAGAAAAACTCTAATGGAGGCTCATCGAGCCGATGTCCCCTTACGAGGACATCCGCACGCTCTGGCAGCGCACTCAGGCCAGACGGGGGAACAAGCGCAAGGCATTTTCCCGATTGACAGCCAAGCGTTGCTGCTCGGTGAAGCCGAAGGTATCAAGCAACCCGGTGAAGTGACTCGAACGCTCCTTGTTAGCATAGGGCCAGTCGCTGCCGAAGGTGATGTTCTGCGGATTGGCGAATGCCAGCAACGCAGGCAAGGCATAAGGGCTACTGGACAGCGCGGTATCAAAGTAGAACTTGCGCAGCCGCTGGATACCTCGCTCGGTGCTTCCGTCGTCTGAGCAAACACGGGCCATGCGCTCGGCGGCATAGGGAAGGAACCCGCCTGCATGAGAAAGAATGATCTTCAGTTCTGGATAGCGTTCGAGGCATCCTCGCTTCGCCAAGTTAAGGGCCGCACGCGTTGTATCTAGGAGAAAGTCCGCAGCATAGGGTGGAATCCCGTCGACGGATTTGGCCGGCAACTCTGAAGGGTGGACGAACACGGTGGCGTGATGTCGGTTCAATACCTCCATGAGAGGATCCCATTCGGGCGCCCCGAGGTAGGTCCCCCGAACGTTTGCCAGCAAGATGACGCCGTCCGCTTTCAACGTGGTCAGGGCATACTCGGCCTGCTCTACGGCGCCCGCAACATCCGGCAGCGTCAACGTTGCAAAGAAGCCAAACCGCCCGCGATGCTTGTCGACGATCTCGGCGCAGAACTCGTTGACCTCTTTGGCTTTCACGCGTGCTTCAGCATCATTTCCAAGGTGCACGCCTGGCGTAGACACCGAAAGGATGCCGGTTGCGATACCGTTGCTGTCCATCAGGTCCAAGGCGCCCTCGACACTCCAGGTTGGGATGGGCAAGCCGCCGGCGGTAATACCTCGGGACTCGAGCCACTTTCCATAAAAAGGTGGAACGATATGCTGATGGGTATCGATGCGTCGGGCCTCTTTTGACGCGCGAACACCTGCAGGCTTGCTGCTTTCGGATGCATGGGCAGAGTTTGGGGCCAAGCCAGATACTGCTGCGACGGTTGCGGCGGTGGCCATGGATTGGAGGACTTGTCTGCGATTCATGGTGCGTGCCTTTTTTGTTTTTGGATGAACGATCAACTGCAAGCCACTGAACGACGATGTCACCCTGGCAGTGATGTCGCGCATCCCGCAATGGGGTAGAACATCATGTGCGACGTGATGAGTGTAGGAAGCGCAGAGACATTACCGACAGGGTATTGGCTTGGTGTTCGCTGAGTATAAGAATCGCGTCAATTGTCCTACAATGAAAAAATGCTTAGATGTGCACCAGATGCACATCCCTATTTTCAAAGAGGTTTTAATGAACATTGATCGAGGCTCCGACTATAAGACAGTGCGCGGGTTAAGCCGCGGACTGGCTTTGCTCAATGCCTTGAACCGGCTGGACGGCGGCGCTAGCCCGACCCGACTAGCCGAGCTTACTGGGCTCCACCGAACCACCGTCCGGCGACTGCTGGAGACACTGCAGGACGAGGGCTACGTGCGCCGTAGCGAGTCCGATGACAGTTTTCGCCTCACCCTCAAAGTGCGCGAATTGAGTGAAGGTTTTCGCGATGAACAATGGATCAGCGCGATCGCCGCACCGCTGCTGGCGGAGCTGCTACAGGAAGTGGTGTGGCCGACTGACATCTGTACCTTGGATGTAGATGCGATGGTAGTACGCGAGACCACTCACCGTTTCAGCCGCCTTTCATTTCACCGCTCCATGATCGGACGCCGCCTGCCTCTTCTGCAAACGGCAACAGGACTCACCTACCTCGCCTTCTGCAGCGACGCTGAGCGTGAGCAGATCATTACCCTATTGGCGGAGCGTGAGGAGAAAGAATCTCAGTTGGCGCGGAATGTTGTACAACTTGACAACGTTTTGCGCAAAATCAGAAATCTCGGGTATGGGGAAAACTTCATGGCTTGGAACTACGAAGAAAAAATCGCCTCCATTGCCGTTCCTGTCTTCGCCGAGCAGCGCTTATTGGGCTGTTTGAACTTGGTGTACGTAGCGAAAGCGATGTCGATCGAGCAGGCTGCACGCCGCTATTTGGGGGCCTTGCAAAATACATCGAAGCTGATCCAAGAAAAGCTCGAAGCATCTTTATAGTCTAAACTCGCCGACCGGTTAGGCAATGGTCTTCATTGCATGATGGCGATTCGTCCTCAGGAAAGTACCCCGCCCACCGGCGCTGCACATCCGACCAAGCGATGCAGTTCCAATTGCGAATCCGCTCGGCAAGCATTCCCACATGCACAATCCATTTTACCTACCAGATCTTGATCGTGTAATCCACGTTGACCCGCAACTCGTTGTCGTCACGGTGCGAAGCGCCGGGTAGGAAGTCGTTACGATACCAGGCATGGCGCAGGCGCAGCGCCACGCCCTTGAACGTGCCCTGCTGCACGGTGTACGACAGCTCCACGTCCTTCTCGCTCTCGCTCAAGCCGCCACCGCCAAAGCGTGCCAGCTCGATGTTGTCGCCGCGTACGTAGCGCAGCATGCCCTTGAGCCCTGGCACGCCGAACGGGGCGAAGTCCTGGTCGAACTTGACCTGCCAGCTGCGCTCCTTGGGGTTGATGAACTCGGAGCTGAGCGTGCCCTCGGTGATCACCAGCGGCTCGGTGCCGTACAGGTAGGGCATCGCGGTGTCGCCATCGAGCTGCATGTAGCCGACGCCCAGGCTGTGGCTGGCCCAGGCGTAGGTGAGCATCAGCGCGGCGTTGCGGTTGTCGACCGGGCCGGCCTTGGCGGCGCCGTCCTCGCCTGCCACGAACAGACGGAAATCGCTCTTCAAGCGGCCAGGCCCAAGCTTGCGCTCGTCGACGAAGCCGAAGTAGTCCTTGCGATACAGTTGGTCCAGCTCGGCATGGTAGTAACGCAGGGTCAACGCGTCGGACCAGGCGTAGTCGCCGCCAATGAAGGCGAAGCGGTCTGAGGTCGCGGCGCCGTTGAAGCGGCCGTTGGGGGCGGCGATGCTCATTTTCTGGTAGTCGGTGGAGTCGCGCAGGTTGATGCGGTCGAGCCAGCCGGCGTGCAGGCTCAGCCGATCGATGTCGCTCGAACGCAGGTAGGCGCCGCGGAAGGTCTGCGGCAGCAGCCGGGTCGGGCTGGCGAAGGCGATCGGCAGGAAGGTGCTGATGGTGCCACCTTGCAGCTCGGTGCGCGAGATGCGCATCTTGCCGGTCAGGCCCAGTTCGGAATAGTTGTCGGCAGGCTCGCGGGTGGCCGGGTCGAACGGCAGCAGGCCGGTACCGGCGCGATCAGGCGAGGAATCGAGCTTGACGCCGAGCATGCCCTTGGCGTCCAGGCCGAAGCCGACCGGCCCCCCGGTGAAACCGGAGCTGACGTTGAGGATGAAACCCTGGGCCCATTCGCGGGCAGCCGCCTGCGGGGTCTGGCCCACGTAGTTGCGGTCGAAGTAGTAGTTGCGCAGTACCAGCTCGGCATGGCTGTCATCGATGAAGCCGGCACCGTGGGACGGGTTGGCGCAGAGCAGGCCGATGGCCAGGGCCAGGGCCAGGCAGGTTTTCGGGGCCTTGTGCATGATCACATCGCTTTCTTGTAGTTGTAGGGTGCCCTGCCGCGTGAGCAGCAGGGGAGCGAGCAAAGGTTGGATGGCGCTAGGATCAGGCCGGGCGGCGACCAATCAGGCGGAACAACGCCAGGGCGGCGATCACCACTCCCGGTGCCGAGGCCATCAGCACTCCGGCGGAGCCGGCGCCGAGGGCAAGCATCTGGCCGGCAACCAGTGGGCCGCTCATGGCCCCCAGGCGCCCGACCGCCACTGCCGCGCCGACGCCCGTGGCGCGCACACGCACCGAGTAGAAATTCGGCGCCACGGCATACAGCACGCCCTGCCCGCCGGTGGCGAAGAAACCGGCGAAGAAGCCGGCGACCAGCATCCCCGGCAATGTGCTGGCCACCCCAAGCCCAGCCAGGGCGGCGAGAATCCCTACGTACACCAGCGCTGCGGTAACGCCGGCCGGCAAGCGCACGAGTACCTGACCGAGGATCAGGGTACCGATGGCCGCGCCGATCTGCAGGGCGAACATCACCCAGCTGGCGTCATGGCTGCTGAAGCCCTGGCCGACCAGCAGGCTCGGCAGCCAGTTGATCAGGATGTACACCACCATCAGGGTGAAGAAGTAGCTCAGCCACAGCAGCCAAGTGGCGGGCTGACCGAACAGTTCGCGGCGCAGGCTCGGATTATCCTCGGCCTGGGCTGTGGCGCGGAACTGCCCCGACTCGGGCAGGAACAGCGCCAGCAGTGGGAGGATCAGCAGCGGCCCAGCGCCACCGACATGGAACACCATTTGCCACTCGCCGCTATAGCCGAAGATGCCGATACCGGCGGCGATCGCCGCGCCCAGTGGCACGCCGCAGTACATGAGGCTGACCGCGCTGCCACGCAGGCGCTGGCCGGCGGCTTCGCTGCACAGGGCGATCAGGTTGGGAAGTGCGGCGCCCAGTCCGACACCGGTGAACAGCCGCGCCAGCAACAGGCTGGGCAGGCTCCAGGCATGGGCCGTGGCCAGCGAGAACAGACCGAACAGCGCCACCGAGCCGATCAGGATGCGCTTGCGCCCGAAACGATCGGCCAGCCAGCCGCCGACCAGGGCGCCGGGCAGCAGGCCGAGAATGCCGGCACTGAATACCCAGCCCATTTGCAGCTTGTCCAGACCGAAGGCACTGGCCATGCCCGGGGCTGCAATGCCGGCAGCCTGAAGGTCGAGACCTTCGAGCAGGGCGACGAGGAAACACAGGCCGATGGTGACGGCCACGCGAGGCGGGTTGTTGGCAGAAGTCATGAATCACCCGTGTTGTTTTTGTGTTGGGTTGAGTTGGCAAACGGGGCGCTGCATCGTCCTTGTAGGAGCGGCGGTTCGCCGCTGCGACTTGCCCTGCGATGGCTGCGCAGCAGCCCCGTTTCTCGGATCAGCGCTTGAGCAAGTCCAGCGCCACGTCCACGATCATGTCTTCCTGACCACCCACCATCCTGCGCTTGCCCAGCTCGACGAGGATGTCCACCGCCTTGATGCCGTAGCGGGCAGCGGCCACCTCGGCATGGCGCAGGAAGCTCGAGTAGACCCCGGCATAACCCAGCGCCAGGGTTTCGCGGTCCACCCGCACCGGGCGGTCCTGCAGCGGGCGCACCAGGTCGTCGGCAGCATCCATCAGCGCATACAGGTCGGTACCGTGGTTCCAGCCGAGCTTGTCGGCGGCGGCGATGAACACCTCCAGCGGCGCGTTGCCGGCACCGGCGCCCATGCCGGCGAGGCTGGCGTCGATGCGGTCGCAGCCCTCCTCCACCGCGGCGATGGAGTTGGCCACGCCCAGGCTGAGGTTGTGGTGGGCATGGATACCGGTGGAGGTCGCCGGGTCGAGCACGGCCTTGACCGCACGGAAGCGCGCACGGATATCATCCATGTTCATCGCCCCGCCCGAGTCCACCACGTAGATGCAGGTGGCGCCGTAGCTCTCCATCAGCTTGGCCTGCTGCGCCAGCCCCTCGGGCGTCTGCATGTGGCTCATCATCAGGAAACCGACGGTGTCCATGCCCAGCTCGCGGGCGTACTCGATGTGCTGGCGAGAGACGTCCGCTTCGGTGCAGTGGGTAGCCACGCGCACGATGCGGGCACCGGCGTCGTAGGCGTTTTTCAGGTCATGAATGGTGCCGATCCCTGGCAGCAGCAGCGTGGCGATCTTGGCGTGGCTGACCGCGTCGGCTGCTGCTTCGATCCATTCGAGGTCGGTGTGGGCACCGAAGCCGTAGTTGAAGCTGGAACCCTGCAGGCCGTCGCCGTGGGCGACTTCGATGGAGTCGACCTTGGCCCGGTCCAGGGCCGTGGCGATGGCGCGCACGTCGTCCAGGGAATACTGGTGGCGGATGGCATGCATGCCGTCGCGCAGGGTCACGTCGGAGATGTAGAGTTTCTTGCCGTTCATGCCAAAGCTCCCATCGCCAGGGCCATGCGCTCGGCGGTGGCCAGCGCGGCGGAAGTCATGATGTCGAGGTTGCCGGCATAGGCCGGCAGGTAGTGGGCGGCGCCTTCGACTTCGAGGAACACCGAGGTCTTGAGGCCAGTGAAGGTGCCCTGGCCGGGCAGCTTGAGGTCGCGCACCTGTTCGAACTGCACCTGCTGCTTGAGGCGGTAGCCCGGCACGTAGGCCTGCACCGCGGCGGCCATTTCCTCGACGCTCGCCGCCACCTGTCGCTCGTCGGCGGCGTCGCTCAGCACGTACACCGTGTCGCGCATCATCAGCGGCGGCTCGGCGGGGTTCATGATGATGATTGCCTTGCCCTTGCTCGCGCCGCCGATCACTTCGATGGCCTTGCTGGTGGTCTCGGTGAACTCGTCGATGTTGGCGCGGGTACCGGGGCCGGCGGACTTGCTGGCGATCGAGGCGACGATCTCGGCGTAGTGCACCTTGGCCACGCGGGAGACCGCCGCGACCATCGGGATGGTCGCCTGGCCACCGCAGGTGACCATGTTGACGTTGGTCGCCTGCAAGTGCTGCTCGAGGTTGACCACCGGCACGCAGTACGGGCCGATGGCCGCCGGGGTCAGGTCGATCATGCGCAGGTCGGCCTTGTGCTGGCGCAGGAAGGCGTCGTTCTTCACGTGGGCACCGGCGCTGGTGGCGTCGAAGACGAAATCGATGTCCTTGAACACTGGCAGGCGAGCCAGCCCTTCGACGCCTTCGTGGGTGGTGGCCACGCCCATGCGGGCAGCGCGGGCCAGGCCGTCGGAGGCCGGGTCGATGCCGACCATGGCGGCCATTTCCAGGTGCTTGGCGTTGCGCAGGATCTTGATCATCAGGTCGGTGCCGATATTGCCGGAACCAATGATGGCGACTTTGCGTTTCTGGCTCATGGGGATCTCCATCACTCGCCGCTGAAGGTCACGCCGACACGGCCCAGGCCGTCGATCTCGGCTTCGAAATGATCGCCCGGCGCCACCGCCACCATCGGCCCGAGGGCGCCGGTGAGGATGATGTCGCCAGCACGCAGTGGCTCGCCCAGGCGCGCCATGGTGCGGGCCAGCCACACCGCGGCGTTGAGCGGGTGGCCGAGGCATTCGGCGCCGCTGCCGCTGGACACCAGCTCACCGTTGCGGGTCATGCGCATGGCCGCACCGCGCAGGTCGAGGTCGTGCAGCGGACGGGCCGGGCCGCCAAGCACGAAGCAGCCGCTGGAGGCGTTGTCGGCCACGGTGTCGGCGAAGCGGATGTTCCAGCCCTGGATGCGGCTGCCGACGATTTCCAGCGCCGGCAGCACAAGTCCGGTAGCGCCGATCACGTCGGCGAAGGTGGTCTGCGCGCTGGGCAGGTCATGGGCCAGCACCAGGGCGATCTCGGCCTCGATCTTCGGCTGCAGGACGCTGGCGTACGGCACGCTTTCGTTATCGCCATAGCACATGTCGGCGAACAGGCTGCCGAAGTCCGGCTGGTCGACACCCAGCTGGGCCTGCACCTTGGGGTTGGTCAGGCCGATCTTGCGGCCCACCAGGCGGCGCCCGCCTGCCAGGGCGTGGGCGACGTTCAGGCGCTGGATGGCGTAGGCCGCCTCGGCGTTTTCCGCACCGATGGTGTCACGCAGCGGGGCGATGGCCTCGCCCTGCTGTTCGGCGCGGCGCAGGTCGGCAGCCAGGCGCTCGAGGGTTTGCGAATCGATGGTCATGGGGTGTACCTCAAATCAGTGCTGGAGGAAGTCCAGAACCAGGCGGTTGAAGGTGTCGGCGTGTTCCCACTGGGCCCAGTGGCCGCAGTTGTTGAACACGTGCAGTTCGGAGTTGGCGATACCGGCGATCAGGCGCAGGCCGACGTCCATCGGCACGAAGCGGTCGTTGCGACCCCAGATCACCAGGGTCTTGGCCTTGATCTCGCCCAGGCGTGCGCCGAAGTCGGGGAATTGCTTGGGGTTGGCAGCCAGGCTGGCGACGAAGTTGTCGAGGTGATCGCGGCGGCTGAGCATGTTGTCCAGGCGGGTCTGGAACAGCGCCTCGGTGAGGTCGCTCGGGTCGTAGACGAAGACGTTCATCATCTTCTTCAGGTTGTCGATGGTCGGCTCACGGTACAGCGCGTTGATCAGCTTGATGCCTTCGGTGGGCATCGGCACGAACGGGCTGGCGCCACCGGTACCACCACCCATCAGGACCAGTTTGCCGACACGCTCGGGGTAGCTCAGGGTGAAGGCCACGGCGCTGTGACCGCCCATGGAGTTGCCGAGGATATGCACGCGCTCCAGGCCCAGCACATCGAGCAGGCCCTTGAGCGCGGTGGCGTTGAGGTCCGAGCGTGAGCTGCGGCAGACGATCGGGTCGCTCTTGCTCCAGCCCGGGCAGTCCATCAGCACTACGCGGTAGCCGGCGGCCAGCAGCGGTTCGATGTTGCGGTTGAAGTTGGCCCAACCACTGGCACCAGGCCCGGAGCCATGCAGCATGACCACGGTCTCGGCGCCCTCGCCGAGGTCGTTGTAGTGCACTTGCAGGTCGAGCTCGCCTTCGCGGATGCGGGCGAAACGGCTGCTGGCGGCTTCACTGATAGAGATGCTGGTCATGATGGAAGTCCTCCGTTGATCAAGTAAGGGAATGGGCACTGAGCGAGCCAAAACCTGCGATCCACTCGGGAATCGGCCGGTAGTAGCGCTCGCTGGCCTGGTAGTCGCCGAACGCGGACAGCGCGGCGAAGGCCGCCACCCAGGTCTTGACCTCGTGGGTCGACTTGCCGGCCAGGGTCGACAGCTCGGCATTGGCCATGGCATCGAGTTCCCCGAAGCGGCGCTGCTCGAGCAGGTCGAGGAAGTGGTTGTCCCAGGTCGGGTTGAGCGGATGCAGCGTGTTCTGGTCGCGCACGAAACCTTCGGCGGCGCTGATCACCCGTTGCTGGCGGGCCTGGCGCTCGTTGGCCGGCAGGTCGCGGCCACTGCCCATCAGGCGATCGGCCATGCGCGCATCGACGTGGGCCAGCTCCGGTACCGGCGGCTGGTGCGACAGGCCACCGGAGCCGAGAAACAGCACGCGCTTGCCGGTGGCCCGGGCGAAGCGCCCAATGGCCTCGCCAAGCAGGCGGGCGCGGGCGAAGCTTGGCAGCGGCACCGCAACGCTGTTGATGAACACCGGGATCACCGGCTTCTCGGCGAGCCCGCCCAGCAGAAACTCCAGCGGCTGGGCAAAGCCATGGTCGACCTGCATGCGGTAGGACACGGCAGCGTCCAGGCCGGCTTCCAGCACCGCGTCGGCACAAGCCTCAGCGACGTCGCGTGGCACGTCGAGCGGGCCGGCGGCACTCTGGAAATCGCCGATGGCGGTGGCACCCATGCCGATGCAGAACGCCGGCATGACATCATAGAAAAAGCCGTTGTAATGGTCCGGGGCGAACAACACCACCAGCTCCGGGTCGAACGCGGCGATGCGGGCACGGGCTGCGCCGATCACCTCGTCGACCTCGGCCAGCACGGCTTGGGGCGGGTCGACATAGCCAACCAGCGGGGTATGCGACAGGCAGTGAAGATAGGCGCTCATCTCACGCCACCTTCGCTGCCAGCGGCGCCTGCTGGGCCGCCTGGGGTTGCGCCGCCAAGGCGCGCAGCAGGGTATCGCTGGCCTGGCCAATGGTCTGCGGGATGGCCACGGCGCCAACGAAACGGTCCGGACGCAGCAGGGCGATGGACACCGGGAAGCGGCCGAACCACTCTTTCAGGCGGCCCGTGCTGTCACCCACGCGGATGACCCCATCCGGCACTTCACGCCCGGCCTTGAGTTGGACTTCCGGCAGCACCTGGATGAAGCAGGTCCCCAGCGCGCGCCAGGCATCAATCTGGGCAGCGCTCAGGCCCCAAAGCGGGTCACTGCCCCAGGCGATGACGGCGAAGTTGCTGCCGATGATGTCGTCGAGCAGGCGGGTTTCGCCGGACTCGGTGACCACCTTGGGCTGGATGAACATGCGCCCGACCGGCGAGTCCTTGCTGTTTTCCACCGCTGCCAAGGCACCCTTGGTGTATTGCGGCATGGGCTTGAAGCGCATCTCCAGGAAGTAGCGCTTGACCGCCGGCAGGTAGTTCAGCGCCCACGAGATACCGTCACGCAGCGCGCCCTGCCAGCGCTTGGGCGGCGCCAGCACATGGCCGGCCAGCACAGACAGGTCGATCATCGCCTTGGCGTGGTCACGGCGCTCCTGCTCGTAGGTGTCGAGCAGCCCTTCGCCAGCCAGGCCCTTGGCCACCAGGGCCAGCTTCCAACCGAGGTTGCTGGCGTCGCGCATGCCGCTGTTGTACCCCTGGCCCTGCCAGACCGGCATGATGTGCGCGGCATCGCCGGCCAACAGCACCCGCTTGACGCGGAAGCGGCCGGCCAGGCGGGCGTTGTGGGTGTAGACGCGCTTGCGGATCAGCTCGACGCGGTCCGGGTCTGGCAGCACCTTGGCCAGCAGCCTGCGCATGTTCTCGGGCTTGCCCAGGTCTTCTTCGGTTTCCCCCGGCATCACCATGAACTCGAAACGCCGCACGCCGTGGGGCAGTGCCGCCGAGACATACGGGCGCACCGGATCACAGCACAGGTAGACGTTGGGCGTGCCGAGCGGGTCGTTGGCGATGTCGATGACGATCCACTGGTTGGGCGCGGTCTTGCCTTCGAAAGAGATGTCCAGGGTACGGCGGATCAGGCTGTTGCCACCGTCACACGCCACCAGGTAGCGGCCGCGCACCGTTTCCTGGCGGCCTTCGGGACCGTTCATGCGCAGGCTGACGCCCTGCTCGTCCTGCTGGAACTCCACCACATCGCGGGAAAACAGCGTGCGCACATTGGCGAAGCGTTCCAGGCCCCGATGCAGCACGGCATCGACCTGCGGCTGGATGAAGGCGTTGCGGCGCGACCAGCCAAACTCGTCGGTGGTCGGCTGGATATCGGCGAAGCAGCGGCCCTTGGGGGTCAGGAAGCGCATGGCGTGCCACGGCGTGGTATGCGGCAGGACCTGCTCGACCAGGCCGATGGCCTGCACGGTACGCAGCGACTCGTCATCGATGCCGATGGCGCGGGGGTAGTCGATCAGCTGGTCGAGCTTCTCGATCTGCAGCACCTGCACCCCGGCCTGGCCGAGATAGTTGGCGATGGCCAGCCCGACGGGGCCTGCGCCGATGATCACCACGTCTGCGGTGTAGTCGGCCTGGATGTGATCTGGATGCGGCTTGTTCATTGTTGTAATCCTCGACACTGCCCACGGCGGCCCGGAAAGTTTCCAGGCAAGCCGCGACCGTCCTCGCGCAGGCAGGCGCAAGGGGGATGAACGGGCGTTTTGGCTGGTACGGGTGTTAGCGCATCGGCGCTACGCTTTGGTATTGGAAGGCGCAGGCACCGGGTAAGGACGACAGGCAGGCATGGCGCATGGTGTTCCCCCTTGTCAGGGCATTTGTAGTTGTTGCGGCGAGTATAGGAATGGCGCTGCCAGCTCGACAATGAAAAACCACTCACTTGTGCACTTAATGCACATCTTTGTTTTAATTGAAAAATATTGTCAAAACTCAGGCTAGCTGCGAGCGGCACCTCAAACCACGCGAGAGGGTTGAGGCGCGAAACCGCAGCGCGGCCGGTACTGTCGATCTATTTGTCCAGCGCAACCTTGTCGTGCAGCGAGACTGATCAGAAGCTGTAGTTCAGCTGGAGCCCCAGGCCGTTGACCGTACTCTGGTAGGTGGCGCTGTAACCCGGACGCAGACCACCCTGTGACGTGGCCTGGGATACCTTTACCGGGTCTTCGTGGATGTAGCCGTATCCCAGATCCAGAGAGGTCTGATCGGTCATCTGCCAGTTCAGGCCCATAGTGAAGATCTTGCGGTCCCCGGTCGGCGCGCGGGTGGAGCTGTATTGATTCGGCATAGGGGTCGGCTCATAGGCGATGCCTGCACGAACCTTCCATGCTTTGTTCAGGCGATAGGCTATGCCCGTGGAGAACGACCAGGTATCCCGCCACTTCAGCGTTTCGACGATAGTGCCAAAGTCGCCGTAGGCCCGTGGTACACCGGAGTTCAGCACCCGCAGCTCCTGCACTTGGCTCCAGCGACTCCACAGCGCGCCGGCGGAAATATCCAGGCGATCGTTGATCCGCCAGGTTGCCGAGGCATCGATGGATTCCGGCGTGGTGAATTCCAGGCTCGCATCATATTTGCCGTTGAGGCCCGGCAGCCCCAGCGCCGGAATCGGTGACAGCAGCCCGTTGGCGCCGGATACCTTGGTCTTGCCCTTCAAGTTGAAGTCCACCTTGGAGTGATAAGTCAGCCCAAGGGTCAGGTCATCGAACGGATCGAACAGGATGCCCAGGTTGAACCCCAGGGCAGTGTCGTTGCCGGTGACTTTGACCGTACCGTCACCCCGCCCGCCCACCGCGTTGTTTGCGATCTTGCTTTCGAGTAGCCCGTCGATGTGGTTGATCGTAGGTCCGAACCCCACGGACAGCCGATCATTGATCCGGTAACTGACTGTCGGCTGCAGTGTGATGACCTTCACTTGAGTCTGCGAGCTGCGGTAGCGTCCTTGGAAGCTGCTCTCATAATCCGTGCTGCCGCCAAAAGGTGCATAGGCTCCGAAGCCCACGTGCCAGTCATCGTTGAGTTGCAGGGTGTAGAAACCCGATGGCACCACAATGGGATTGGGCACCATATCGCCTTGCGAAGTGCCTGACACGCTGCTTTCGACCTTGCTGATGCGCGAACTCACATCGATGAAACTGACACCGCCACTGATGTGCTGACCCGCCAGGCGCGACATCCCTGCCGGGTTGCCATAAACGATGGACGCATCCTGAACGTCAGAGGCTCGACCGGAATAGGCCTTGCCGGCTGAACCAATGCTCTGTTCGTTGATTTGCAGGCCGTTGGCCAGCAGTTGAGTGGAGGTGAAGCATAGCCCCAGCACGTAAAGCTGATTCTTTATTTTCATGACCTGGCTCTTGTTATTATTTGAGTACCGGGGAGAAAAACCCCGGGGCACCGCGGGTGAATCTTCGGATTCAATGGTCAGCAGCGGAATCGGCAATGGAAGGTGGCCCGCTGACTCAGCGCTTGCGCATCCGCTCGGCCAGCGCACCGATCGGTCGCCCCATGCTGCGTCGTAACCGTTGCGAAAAGGATTCGCCCTGATAGATCGGCGCGGGCGTCACGACTTCATTTGGCTGGCGGTACTGCGGGAACAGACTCAGCGCATGGCCTCGGTTGATGCCGTACATGATCGTCGGCGACCACATGTCCAGGTTCTCCAGCGTGCGGCATTGCAATGCCGTGGCGGCTGCAGGGGCGAAGGGATAGTCACTACCGAAAAGAATGTGCGACGGTTCCACCAGTTCCTTGAGCACCGCCATGGAATAAGGTGAAGGCGACAAAGCCGTGTCGTAGTAGAAGCGGCGGATATAGGTCATCACGCCTTGCGGCACCTGCTGCTGGAACTCTGGAAGCATGTTGGCCAACGACACACGCCAAGCCACGAACGGCAGGAAGCCGCCGGAGTGGGCGAGAATCCAGCGGATGCCGGGATAGCGCTCCATTGTTCCGCTGAGGATCAGGTTGACGGCTGCGCGGGTGGTATCGCAGAGAAACTCGATGAGAAAACCCGGTGTCTGGAGACCGATGCTTTCGCTGGTCTGGTGCATGTTGGGGTGGATCAGCACCACGGTTTTGCGACGATCCAGCTCGGCCATCAATTCGTCGAACCGCTGATCGCCAAGAAATACCCCATCCGTACTGCCCAGCAAAACAATGCCCTCGGCCTTCAACAGGTCAAGCGCATGCACGGCCTCACGGCATGCTGCATCAGTAAATGGCATCGGCAACACCGCGAAATTACCGAAGCGATTGGGGTATCGCGTGCGCATTTGCGCGGCGAAATCATTGCAGCGCCGCGCCAGTTCGCTGGCCTGCTGGACGCCTTCGCCGAAGTGAACGCCTGGTGCCGAGAGTGAAGTGATTGCCCGCTCGATCCCGTTGGCATCCATCAATTCGATGGACTTCTCCGGTGTCCAGTCTGGCAACGGCGCTCCGGCAACCTGGTGTAATCCTCTGGCATTCATGGCTTCGACGAATGCGGGCGGAATGATGTGATGGTGGACGTCGATACGGCCTTGCTTGACTGACATGCTGACTCTCTTGGTTGGGCTTCAACCGAGCAGTTGCGGTTCCTGCGCTCGATGTGGCGGGCAGAACAAATTAACTCTAGAGCTCAATATTGAACACTAATGTTCAATTCTGTCAATCGTCGACGAACCCAGATTTGCTATATTTTGAACGCGATTGTTCAATGCACAGAAATTTTCGTCGGAGCTCATTCCTTTGAAACTCACTCCCGTGCAGAAGCGCATCCATGAGGCAGCGATCCGGCTGTTTGTCGAAAAGCGTGTCGAAGAGGTCAATGTCAGCGAACTGGCCCAGATTGCTGGCGTGGCCCGCGGCACGATCTACAACAACCTCAACTCGGTGGAATCGCTGTTCGAGGATGTCGCCAGCCAGCTCAGTGCCGAAATGAATGACAGGGCCGCTCGAAGCGCGGATCCCGAAGCGACACCTGCCGTTCGCCTGGCAACCGGTATCCGCCTGTATATCCGCCGCGCCCATGAAGAACCGCACTGGGGTGGCTTCATCGTACGATACGGGGCCAGTAACGAGACGCTACAGCAGATGTGGAGCGGTCCGCCCATGCACGATGTGCTAAGCGGCCTGACAAATCAGCAGTACAGCTTTCGGCAGGAGCAATTGCCTTCGGTGATGGCGCTGATCGGTGGAGGCGTCCTGGGTGCGACGATGCTTGTACTTCAGGGGCAAAAGACCTGGCGCGAGGCGGGCTCAGACATGGCCGAATTCGTGCTGAGAGCGCTCGGCGTGCCGGCCGATGAAGCGCGAAGCGTTGCAACCCAGGATCTCCCGACACTCGCGATCTGATGTTTTTCTAGCAAGACTTTGCCCGCCTTCACGCCGCGGGCAGGGCTTGCGCGTCCTGCTTTCCCACCTGAACATCCCACCAGTCCCAGATTCCCCTCCCTGCTTTTGATCGGCGACATCCCTGACAGACCGGGCTTCTCATCGGCCGCTCAAAAAACGCAATTGAACACTATTGTTCAATAATGAACTTGAGTGTTAGAGTCTTTTCAAGGTACCAACCCGCTGCCCGGGTCGAATTGACTCACGCCAGGAGCTGACAATGAACAATAAAGAACCTCTCCCCGCCTTGACCTCACGAACGGTGCAAGTGGGTCGACGACAGATATTCATCAGCGAAACGGGGATCGGGCATCCGTTGTTGATGCTTCACGGTGGCGGCGCGGGAGCGTCCGGCCTCTCCAACTACTCGCGCAATATCGAATCACTGGCCGTGCAGTTTCGGGTCATCGTCGTCGACATGCCCGGTTATGGTCGATCCACCAAAGGCGTGGATCGCAAAGACCCGTTTGGCGATCTGGCGGGGGCGATGCTTGGCCTGCTTGATGCCCTCGACATCAGTAACGCCCATGTGGTGGGCAACTCATTGGGTGGTGCCTGCGCCCTGCGCATGGCCCTGGATGCACCTGGCCGGATATCGGCACTGGTGCTGATGGGGCCCGGCGGCGTCAACACCACTCGCAGCCTGCCGACGCCCGGTCTCAAACTGCTGCTCGACTACTACAACGGCGAGGGTCCGACACTGGCCAAAATCACCCGATTCATCCGCGAATACTTGGTGTACGACGGCAGCCAGGTCAGCGACGAGATGATCCAGGAACGTTACGAGGCCAGCATCGATCCGCAAGTCATTGCCGCACCACCCCTGCGCCGCCCCATTGGAATCCCTCGTTTTTCGCGCTGGGACTTCACTCGCGACTCACGTCTCAAGCATTGCCAGGTTCCGACCTTGGTGCTTTGGGGCACGGAGGACAAGGTCAACCGTCCCAGCGGCGGCGAGGCCCTACGCAGCCGCATGCCCGATTGCAATCTCTACCTGTTCGGCAGAACCGGGCACTGGGTGCAATGGGAACGCGCGGACGAGTTCAATGCCGTGACCCTGGCTTTCCTCATCAGCCGTTCTGCACGCTGAGCCGCTGCCATGAACACTCAAGTGATGACCACCCGTACAACGCCGGACATTTTTGGTGCCAGCAGCATGGGCTACGCGCTGATCGAATCCTGCCACCTCGATCAATGGCGTGAGTTACTCCAGCATGGCATTGGCCTGCATTTGGCCTTCTTTGACGAACAGACCCTGGCCTTTCGCATGGATCAGCACCAACGGCGCATCATTGTCCAGCGTGGCCGGCAGGAAGACTTTCTGGCCGTGGGCTGGCAATTGCGTGACCAGGCGACCCTCGACGAAGTCCTCAATCGCTTGCAGCGCCTGGGTATTGAGGCGCATCCCGGACAACCTGATGAAGCCGCACATCGCGGGGTGAAAAAATTCTGGCGGGTGCTTGGCCCCAAACGCATGGCCGTCGAACTGTTCTGGGAGCCGCTACTGACAGACAAACCACTGAACATGCTCAGTGCTGGCTTCATTACCGGTGCGGCCGGAATGGGCCATCTGGCGATCACCTCACGCAAGCCACAACAGATGCAACGATTCTGGGAGGAAATATTCGATGCCCGAATCAGCGACCATATCGTCGAGCGCATTGCTGGACTGACGCTGGATATCGATTTTCTCAGGGTCAACGAGCGTCACCACTCTATCGCTATCGCGCGTCTGCGTGGCCTGCCAATGGATCCGATACGCACCCGCGTGCAGCACATGAACCTGTTGACCACGTCGGCCGGCGAACTGACCGACGCCTATTTGCGCTGCCGAAAACTCGGCTTTGAAATGGCACATGAAATCGGTGAACACCCGAATGACCGTGAGCAATCCTTCTACGTCATGAGCCCTAGCGGATTCGAGCTGGAACTGGGTTGCAACGCCATGGTGGTCGAGGAAGCACAGTGGCGCACGACGTCATATCAGGGCATCAGCCTCTGGGGCCATCGCCCGCAGAAAAGCGGTACCTGGCACACGCTAATCAACAATCTGGGCAACTTCATCCGCGGCATGCGCTCGTTGCTCAAACCTGAGTATTCACCGCTCTTGGAGAGGCATCCTCATGAACAATAATAACGATTCGGTACCAACCGTCGATGTGATCATTTCTGGCCTGGGGCCGACTGGAGCAACGCTGGCGCATCTGCTGGGCAAACGCGGCCTATCGGTGCTGGTACTGGAGCGCGAACCGACGTTCTACGGCAATGCCCGGGCGGTCTACACCGATGACGAGTGCATGCGCGTCATGCAAGCTGCCGGTGTTGCCGCCGAACTGGCGGTCAATATGCAGGTCGATACGCCGGCGCAGTGGGTGCTCGCCAGCGGCAAGATTCTGGGTCAATACTGGCGCCTCGATCGCCCTTATGGCTGGCCGATCATCAACTTTCTATACCAGCCCTGGATGGAAACCACCCTCTGCGACCTACTCAGTCGTTATCCCAATGTGCGAATTGCACGTGGGCGTGAACTCACCCGGTTCGAACAGGATGAGCATGGCGTTACCGTGACCCATCAGGCCACCAGCACCTTCCGCTTCAGCGAGGCGAGCGATGAGCGCACTGAATCCGAAATCGATCCCGACCCGCAGACTGTTCGCGGGCGGTATCTGGTGGGTGCGGACGGTGGCCGCAGTATCGTTCGCGAAGCCTTGGGCATTGCCATGAGCGGAAAAAACTTCCCTGAACCGTGGCTGGTAGTCGACCTGGAGATGAAAGAAGGCGAGGATGCCCTGCGTCACTTGCCCTACTTCAGCTTCATCTGCGACCCGGATTGCCCGACCGTCTGCTGCCCGCAGCCGGGACGTTTCCATCGGTTCGAATTCATGCTGATGCCCGGCCAAACCCGCGAGCAGATGGAAGATCCGACGGTGGTGCGCAACCTCATCAGTCGTTACGTCGATCCGGACAAATTCGAAGTCAAGCGCAAGCTGGTCTACACCTTCAACGCTTTGGTGGCGAAGGATTGGCGCAAGGGCCGGGTGTTGATTGCTGGCGATGCGGCGCACATGACTCCACAGTTCATGGGCCAAGGCATGAGCTCCGGGGTACGCGATGCCTACAACCTGGCTTGGAAGATCGACGCCGTGATCAAGGGTCTGGCAGGTGATCGCCTGCTCGACACGTACGGCACCGAACGCTTCCATCATGCCAAGGCGATGATCGACATCTCGGTACAAATGAAAGATTTCGTTTCGATGTCCAGCCCGGTTTCCAGCATCGTACGCAACCTGCTGGTCAAGACCGTCCTGGCAACGCCATTTCTAGGGCGTTACGTGCGTGAGGGCCGATTCAAACCAGCCCCGTCCTATGCCCCGGACAGCTATCTGGGCATGCCGCGGCGAAGTCGGCACTCACCTGAAGGCCGGATGATCCCGCAACCCGAAGTCCGCACCTTCAAAGGCCAGCGAGTATTGCTCGATGATCTACTGGGCGAAGGTTTCGCCTTGATCGGTCTTGAGATCGATCCACGCGCACACTTGAGTCAGACCTCCCGGCAGCTGCTTGAGATCCAGGATACGCGCTTCGCCACCCTATTCCCGTTCGGCACTCGCCCACAGGGCGCCGATATCAAACGCACCAATACCAGTGAACTACTCGAGATCGAGGACGTGCAAGGCGAGATGGTCGCTTGGTTCAGGCGCTCGGGTTTTTCAAGCGGAGCGGTCGCAGTGGTGCGCCCGGACAAGTTCACCTTCGCCATGGTCGAGGCCACCGACTTGGATCGGGCGATAAACGAGCTCAAGTTCCAGCTGCAGTCGAGCCCTCGGGAATACATCACCACTCCCCTGCACCCGCTCCTGAGGGAAAGCGCATGAGAGTTTTCCATAAAGCATCTGCAAGGCGCAGCGTTAGCATTGGCCTCTGCACGCAAGCAACGCGAACCGGTCGAGACTGCTAGTCGCCGCGAAAGGCGCACCAGAAACTGTGTGCAGAACTGCGAGCCCTATGGCCAGATACATAGCTGAAGAGCGTAGCGTGAAGGCCAGATCTGAAAAGGCATTGACTCTACTGGATGCTTAGACAGGGTGATATTGGAGGAAGCGAGCAGCTCGCATCCTCCTCATACTTGTTAGCAGCGAGTAGGAATGACGAATCAGCACTTACACCGTCGCGCTTCGCTCCCGGAGATCCATGTTCAAGATCCGATCGTTCTCGCTGTAGTCGACTGGGCAGTCGATCACGTGCACGCCCGGGGTCTTGATGCAGTGTTCCAGCAGCGGCAGCAGGCCTTCGGCGCTTTCCACGCGGTGGCCGTTGGCACCGTAGGCTTCGGCGTATTTGACGAAGTCCGGGTTGCCGTAGTCCAGACCGAAATCGGTGAAGCCCATGTTGGCCTGCTTCCAGCGGATCATGCCGTAGCCGTCGTCACGCAGTATCACTACGGTGACGTGCATGTTCAGACGGACTGCGGTTTCCAGTTCCTGGCTGTTCATCATGAAGCCACCATCACCGCACACCGAGATCACCGGGCGGTCCGGGTACACCAGGTGCGCAGCCATCGCCGATGGCAGGCCAGCACCCATCGTCGCCAGGGCGTTGTCCAGCAGCACGGTGTTGGGCTTGTGCGCCTTGTAGTTACGGGCGAACCAGATCTTGTAGATGCCGTTGTCCAGGGCCACGATGCCTTCGGATGGCAGTGCACGACGGATGTCGGCGACCAGCCGTTGCGGGTAGACCGGGAAGCGGTTGTCGTCGGCGCCTTCGACGATTTGCGCTTCGTTGGCTTCACGGATCGCCATCAGTCGGGTGAAGTCCCAGTG